>CAYNFX010000006.1:0-15359 GCA_964396555.1 uncultured Alkaliflexus sp. | reverse complement strand
GCACCTCCTGGAATCCACTGATCAGCTGATTTGGTCAGGTTCTTGACGGAGGCCATATAACCTGTCTTACCTTCTGAAATCAGCAATGAAGCTGTATAACCGAGAGTATAACAATAGTCTGCGTCAAAGTTGGATGGCATAGCGCAACGACCTTCATATCCGAAGAAGTGGCCCAGAGCACCAAATTTACCTGTGTACTTGCCGTCTTTCTTCAGTTGTTTTAGTTTAGCCTTAGTCATGTCCATAAGTAACTTTTCAGTTTCGATAGCCGAAACCTGAACATTACCGTGTGGATCCCTGTCAAGCATCAATTGATTTGAAATGTTATTGGGCAGACTGTTGAATACTTCTGAAGATGCTTTTGAAAGCTTGGAAGCAACAAAGTCTCTCTTATCTTTGTTAGACTCAAGTACAGCAACTTCAGGTTCATATTTAGCAAGAATATCATTCAGTTCTGATATCAAAATCTTCATTTCAGGAATGAACTCAACAACACCCTCAGGAATCAATACAGTACCATAATTAAGGCCTTTTTCAGCCCTTCTTACCACTACATCAGCGATCTCAGATACAAGTTGATTAAGTGTCATTTGTTTCTTCTCAACTTCTTCAGAAACAATTGTTATGTTTGGCTGAGTCTCAAGTGCACATTCAAGGCAGATGTGAGAAGCTGAACGCCCCATCAACCTGATATAGTGATAGTATTTCTTGGCTGAGTTGGCATCCCTCTGAATGTTACCAATAAGCTCGCTATAAGTCTTGCAAGCTGTGTCGAAACCAAATGATGTCTCAACAACTTCGTTCTTGAGGTCACCGTCAATAGTCTTTGGAACCCCAATAACCTGAATACCTGTTTTCTTTGCAGCAAAGTACTCAGCAAGGACACAAGCGTTGGTATTGGAGTCGTCACCACCGATTATTACAACGGCGTTTACACCCAAAGCCTTGCAGTTCTTATTAACCATGTCAAATTGTTCCGGAGATTCCAGTTTGGTACGACCTGAACCGATAATATCAAATCCTCCGGTATTGCGGTACTCATCAATAATGACGGCAGTGAGCTCCTTGAATTTGTTTTCAACAAGACCACTGGGACCACCTAGAAAACCGTACAACTTATTTTCAGGATTACATGCTTTCAATCCGTCAAACAGGCCTGAAATAACATTGTGTCCGCCTGGCGCCTGACCACCTGAAAGAACAACTCCAACCTTGTATGCAGGATATTGTTTCATGTCGCTGCCAGTCTCAAATTTGAGTATTGGAAGACCATAGGTATTTGGAAACATGCCCTTGATCTGATCCTGGTCTGCTACTGATTGTGTTTTATCACCCTCAACGATTTTTACAATCCCCTTCAAAGACTTAGGCATCTTGGGAATGTATTTTCCTCTTTCAATTTGTAGTGGACTTTTCAACATCGATAGTGTATTTAAAGGTTATTAAGTTACGCAATTAATAAAATGAAATTTGTAAAGCCTTATTAATTACAATCTTCTTGTTTTTATAGACAAGGTGCAAATTTGTGAATATTTTTCCATACTAAAAAGAATGAAGTATTAATACAGCAGTCCAAGATGAAAATAATCAAGGTTGAATATTTTTGTATATTTGTAGTTCTCATAATTTATAAGGTAATATGCCTGCTTTTTCTATCATAGTACCTGTTTATAACAGGCCCGAGGAGTTGACTGATCTGTTGGACAGTCTGACTGTTCAGACATTCAAAGATTTTGAAGTAGTAATCGTAGATGACGGCTCTGAGATAAAAAGCGAACAGCTGGTATCCGAGTATGTCAAACATTTTCAGGTAAAGTACATTTTCAAAGAAAACGAGGGTCCGGGACTTGCTCGTAATGCAGGAGCCGAAGAGGCTACAGGAAGATGGTTGCTATTTCTTGATTCTGATTGCTTCCTTCCTGAGCATTATATGGAAATAGTAAACAGGGGGACGGCAAGTGAGGATTTCGACAGCTTTGGGGGTCCTGACAGACCACACCAAAGTTTCAACGTTATTCAAAAGGCTATTGGCTATGCTATGAGCAGTGTACTTACTACAGGAGGTATCCGTGGGGCAGCTGAAAAGTTTGATATCTTTTATCCTCGTAGTTTTAATCTAGGCGTTCGCAACAGTGTATTCTGTTCCCTGAATGGCTTTTCTTCGATGCGTTTTGGCGAGGATTTGGACTTCAGTATGCGCCTTCTGAAAAAGGGTTATTCTTCAAGGCTTATCAAAGATGCATTTGTATATCACAAACGCCGCAAGAATCTTAGGGCATTTTTCAAACAGGTTTACAATTCGGGAATTGCAAGGATAAATCTTGAGTTGAGACACAAAGGGACCCTAAAGCTGGTCCACTGTCTGCCAACAGTCTTTGTACTTGGTCATTTGGCAGTACTTGCAGCATCATTATACCAACCATGGTTTCTGTTGCTCATAGTTCCCGTTCCGCTTGTTGTATTCTTTCATGCCCTGAGTGAAACAAAGGAATTAAATACTGCCTTCTGGGCTGTTCCCGCTGTCTTTACACAAAACTTCGGATATGGACTTGGCTTCCTTGAAGCACTAATAGTGCGTAAATTGCTTAAGCAAAAAGAATTTCAGGCATTCAGCAAGAACTTCTACAAGTAATCTGTGCCAATGCGAGGATTAGTTTAGAAAGGAATGAATGTTATCCCGGAATATGGTCTTCTTTTTGATCTCATCGACAAGTCTCTGAGGTGGCTGGGGAAACACTGATCTTAGTTCCTCATCAGTCAGCTTAAGGAACAATGCCCTTAGCTTTCTGCCTTTTTTGTTCAAATGAGCAATGCTAATTCGTCTAGAGTAAAAATCATCCATAGTCTTGGGGATATAGACTAGAAACGATAAAATGAATCAATTAGTGTATCACCCCAAAAATTTTCTAAAAAAATCAAACCTGCTGAACAAGCCCAGCGTTGCGCTCTTCCATCATTTTTCTAAGATTGATAAGAGCATAACGCATCCGTCCCAATGCTGTATTAATGCTGACATTGGTTCCATCAGCTATTTCCTTAAAACTCAGTCCAAGATAATGACGCATAACAACAACTTCCTTCTGATTGTCAGGAAGCTTTTCCACCAAATCACCGACGTCCTTAAGAGCCTCTTCGAATACGATTTCCTCCTCTATGGTGCGATCGGCAAACTTAGTATTGTTGAAAACATCTTTTGAGCAATCGTCATTGTAAATAACGGGAAAGTGCTTCTGACGTCTGTAATGGTCAATTACAAGATTGTGCGCTATGCGCAATACCCATGACACAAAACGTCCAGACTCGGAATACCGGCCCTCGATCAGAGTATTATATACTTTTAGAAAAGTGTCCTGAAATAGATCTTCCGCAAGCTCCTGCTTGCGGACCATCATGATGATATAAGAATAAACCCGCTGCTTGTGACGTTCCAATAATACGTCAAAACACTTCTTTTCACCGGAAACGAAACCTCTTACAAGTTCTTCGTCCGACAGTATCATAATATCTGTCATATACTAATTTATTAGAAACTTGTACAGGTGTTCCGATAGGCATTTCGCTTTTATTGGTTTATAAAGGCGAATAAACAAAATAATGTCAAATTCACCAAGAATAATTTCATTTTTTTAACAGATCATATTAAGCTTTGGGCATTCAGTTAAATCCCCGGTGCTTATTCTTTGGTATCTTTGCATTTCAATTGGAAAAAATTCAATTATGGCCTCTCAGAAAGTCAACGCCCAGTCACATATTCTCTTAAAGGGTGTACGGGTACATAATCTTAAGAATATCTCAGTCAATATAGCGCGCAATAAATTTACAGTTATTACAGGCGTTTCGGGCTCGGGCAAGAGTTCCCTTGCATTCGATACCCTATATGCGGAAGGTCAGCGCCGCTATGTTGAAAGCCTGAGTTCATATGCCCGCCAGTTTCTTGGACGTATTGACAAGCCTGAGGTGGATTATATTAAGGGGATTCCGCCGGCAATTGCTATCGAGCAAAAGGTCAACACACGCAATCCAAGATCTACAGTAGGCACTTCAACAGAAATCTACGATTATCTGAAGCTCCTCTTTGCCAGAATAGGAAAAACTTATTCGCCTGTTTCTGGCACTGAGGTAAAGCGTCACAGGGTTACCGACGTGGTCAATTTTATTAACTCATATCAGGAAGGCACAAGGGCCGAAATACTGGCTCCCCTTCATGTGCCTGAAGAAAGATCATTAAAGGAACATCTAGCTATCCTTAACAAGCAGGGTTTCAGCCGCATATCCACTCAGGAAGAGGTAGTTGCAATTAGTGACGTATTGGAAAAGGACCAGATTGCTGCTTTGCAAAATGTGGAGATCTACCTGGTTGTTGACCGTATTGCAGTAAATCATGGAGACAGGGATAACACATCTCGTATAGCTGACTCTGTACAAACAGCTTTTTATGAAGGCTTTGGAGAGACTTTGGTAAAAATATATGATGGGGATAAGGCAATTACCAATAGTTTTTCAAACAGGTTTGAAGCTGACGGAATCGTATTTGAGGAACCTAGTGAAAACCTCTTTGCCTTTAATAATCCGGTTGGAGCCTGTCCCTCTTGTGAAGGTTTCGGTAGTGTTATAGGTATAGACGAAGATCTGGTAGTACCTGACAAGAGTTTATCAGTTTTTGAGGATGCTATTGCCTGCTGGAAAGGAGAAAAGCTGAGTGAGTGGAAAAACCTTCTGATACAAAATGCTCACAAGTTTGGCTTCCCGGTTCACACTCCATATGGAGAACTTACAGAAGAGCAAAGGCAGCTTTTGTGGAATGGCAACAAGTACTTCCATGGAATAAACACCTTCTTCCAGCATCTTGAGGAGAAATTGTACAAGATTCAAAACCGTGTATTGCTGGCCAGGTACAGAGGCAAAACCAGGTGTCCTGAATGTAAGGGCACACGCCTCCGCAAGGAGGCTTCATGGGTTAAGATAGCCGGATTCAGTATAAGTGATCTTGTATTAGTGCCTGTTTCAAAACTGTATGAACTCTTTTGTAATATTGAGCTTAACGACCATGAAAAACTTGTAGCAGAACGAATAATGATTGAAATCCGAAGCCGACTCGACTTTTTAAACCGTGTGGGCCTAGGCTATCTGACACTCAACAGGCTTAGTTCGACCCTGTCGGGAGGAGAAAGCCAAAGAATCAATCTGGCTACCTCCCTTGGAAGCAGCCTTGTAGGTTCGCTCTACATACTCGACGAACCAAGTATAGGTCTTCACTCAAGAGATACAGAAAAACTTATCCAGGTCCTCAGAGACCTCCAAAAACTTGGTAATACCCTTGTTGTTGTTGAACATGATGAAGATATAATCAGGGCATGTGATGAGATAATAGATATAGGTCCGGGTGCTGGACAATTTGGCGGTCAGGTGGTCTACCAGGGTGAATTCTCAAGTCTCTCATCAGTTCCTGAAAGTCTTACCACACAATATCTATCCGGTAAAGAGAGAATCTTACTTCCTTCCAGGAGAAGAGCCTTTACCTCCTATATTGAAGTGGCCGGAGCCCGTGAAAATAACCTGAAGGGAATAACAGCTAAGTTTCCGCTAAATGCACTAACTGTTGTAACAGGAGTTAGCGGCTCAGGCAAGTCCTCTCTTGTAAAGAGCATCCTCTACCCTGCTCTGAAAAAGCTAAAGGGTGGATTTGCTGATAAAACTGGTGTTTTTGATAAGCTGACAGGTTCGATTGACCAGATAAGTGACGTCGAGATGGTCGACCAGAACCCCATTGGCAAGTCCAGCCGTTCCAATCCGGCAACCTACTTAAAGGCCTGGGATGAGATAAGAAAGCTGATGTCGGAATTGAAGCAAGCCAAGCAAGAAGGTCTAAAGCCTTCCCATTTTTCGTTTAACATCGACGGAGGTCGTTGCGATGAATGTCAAGGAGAGGGTACAATCAAGGTTGAGATGCAGTTTATGTCCGACCTTGTTCTCAAGTGTGAAAGTTGCGGTGGAAAAAGATTTAAGCCAGAAATACTTGAAATCACTTATAGGGGCAGGAATGTATCAGACATTCTTGAAATGACCATCGATGAAGCTATTGAATTCTTTAGAGAAAGTGATGGTACTACAGCCCAGAGGGTGGTAAACCGCCTTCAGCCTTTGGTAGATGTTGGATTGGGCTATGTCAAGATGGGCCAGTCGTCAAGCACCCTCAGCGGTGGTGAAAGCCAGCGAGTTAAGCTTGCCTCCTTCCTATCGATGGAGAAAAGCTCTCCTTCAATGTTCATCTTTGACGAACCTACAACAGGCTTGCATTTTCATGATATAGCCAAACTGTTGAAGGCATTTGCCGACCTGATAGCCAGAGGACATAGTATTGTCGTAGTTGAGCATAATATGGAGGTAATCAAGATGGCCGACTATATCATAGATCTTGGACCTGAGGGAGGAGATAAAGGAGGTTACCTTGTATTTGAAGGTCGTCCTGAAGATCTGCTTAATGTAAAAGAATCATACACGGGAACCTATCTGGCCCCATATCTAAAATAAGTACTGGGCTCCGAATCATAAGCAGAGCTTACTTGAAACCCAATACAAAAAAGACCTCAGGAGAGGTCTTTTTTGTGTTGTAACACCAGTTAATTATCACCAGATCAGCGCCGTTTGCTTTCCACTCCAAACAGGATAGCAACACAGCCTCCAACTACTCTATCTCTACCTTCCTTTTCCGGAATGTTAATATGGACGATCATTGTACCAGTGGTTTCGGCCGAAAAACTCCATACATTCACAAAGTTGTGATTTGCGTTGTCGAAGATAATATTGCGCTGATCATCAAGAAGGCGAATATGTACCTGAGGCAGATCATCAACTCCTTTCACCACCAATCTGTAGTTCTCCCCTTTGAAAAAGGTCTTGTAAAGCTCCGCACTTTCACCTTCTTCCATATAGGTGGCATTATAATTACCATCATGGACATAAGGATCAAGAAGGGGCTTAACGACATTTCGGGCAAAACTTATACATTGAGCCTGAGAAGGCTCAATGAAAACCAGTGAAAGCAATAAAGTTATGCCAAGAAGTCGAAAAAGCATAGAGGTTCTTAGCAATCCGGCATTTTCATATATCATGATACAAACTCAGTTCTGATTTCACGAATCTTATCCAACAGCCTGTTAAGCGTATCTTTTGTAATGAAAGTTTCCGCTTCCGATTTCAAAATAGTCATCTTTTGCTCGGGATGAGTCTCAGCTTCAACATCAGAAACTGTAACGATCCTGATCTCATCAAAAATAACTTTGAGCTCATTCATTCTTTCAATCAGAAAACTAATATCAGGATTGGTCTTGTGAGTTTCAAGCAGACTTAGGACAGTTTCCAGAGACAGCTTCTGATATACTATACGATCTACTAACTCAGGATTTGATTCCAATGAACCATTTGTAAGCTGTGTGGCAATATAAAGACCTTCGACCCATCCTCCAACAAGAACCATAACGGCTATTGCGGGCCTGTCCTGCTCAACAAGATAGGCATTGGAGTTCATAAAAGTCTCGGATATTATACCCATTACAACATCCCTGTTGTTCATGTTTTCTTCAAGCTGACGGATAACTTCTTCATCAATTGCCTCAAGGACACCCAACTTTTCAGCAAGCTGACGGGCAGCTCCCATAAAATTAATAGTACTCTGGGTCTGATCAAAAAGACTTGAATAACTCATATCCGTACTGTATACACCTAGATTCAGCGCCATCTTGAGATTGGTGTTGTATCTTGTGGTACTTGTGTGATCGTTAAGCAAGTCGGTATTATACCCTGCCCCGGAACGCTTAATAAGCATTGCTGTTTCCAATGGAGAAGGCAATGAATAGAATATCAGCTTGGACTTATTGAAATCATCCAATAACTTTTTGTCTATTGTAACGGAACCTACAATGCCTTCTTCATCTGTACCATCTTTCTTTTGCTGCTGGCAGGTGCACCCCCAGGAAATAACAAGAAGCATCAGTAAAGGAACAGCTAAGTGGAATCTCAGGAAACTATGTTTCATATCATGCCTGTTTTAGATAAGCAATTTAACCAAAGAAATTTATTTATGACAAACGGTTCTTCATAAATTTTCACACAAATCCCACTCACATACCGTTTTAATACTATTCATACTTAGAGAAGTGCTTCATAAACTGCACTCTTTCATATACTGCGGGATTCTGCATTTTTGCATATGACATTAGGCCTCTGAATCTTTCAATGCTATCAAAACCCTTGGCAACCATCCATGTCTGCAGCCTTCCCTTCATTTCAGTAATCAATTCAGGTCCTTTCAGGTATAATGCTGAACAAACCTGTACTGTAGTTGCACCGGCAAGCAAAAGCTTAATAACAGAATCGCCGTCATGCACACCAGTTGATGCCGAAATATCTATATTCTTGACCTTGTCGCTTACAATCGCAGTCCATCTGAGCGAACGGCTGATATCAGATGGAGTGCTAAGCACATTGGCAGTTGTAGTGGTCAAGCTGTTAACATCTATATCAGGCTCATAAAAGCGATTGAACAATACTACCCCTCTTGCTCCACATACAGATAGCTTGTCAACTACTGCAACAAGATTTGAGAAATAGTATCCAAGTTTCATGGCCACAGGTATTGAAATTACCTGTGTAACTGCGCTTGCAATCCTATAGTACACTTCTTCGTAAGTCGAAGCATTGCTGTTTTTGTCGGTATTAACTATAAATAAATTAAGCTCAAGCGCATCTGCCCCTGCCCTTTCTATCTGCTGGGCAAAATCGATCCACTCATCTGAAGAATAGCAATTGATACTAGCTATAATCGGAATATTTGTTTCAGCTTTTGCTTTCTTGATTAAATCAAGATATTCGGACACCCTGTGATTACGCGCATAAGTCTTAACATAATCGACAGCCTCAGGATAATCCATACCTGTACCCTGGTATATCGCATGATCGATTTCGTGTGTAATCTGTTCTTCAAACAAAGACTTCAGTATTACTGCACCAGCACCTGCTTCTTCATACTTCTTTATTTTGTCAAGGCTTGTTGTAAGACCTGAGCTTCCTACTATTATGGGATTCTTAAGTTTCAATCCCAAATAAGTGGTTTCCAGTTTTGCCATAATCAATAATTTTAAATCTGGTCAATCCTGAACCAGCAGATTCAGGATTCCGGGATGTAATTTACTTTGAATAATTGCGATCTCCAAACAAGGCGCTTCCAATTCTAACAATAGTACTGCCCTCTTCAATGGCTATTCTGTAGTCATTTGACATACCCATACTAATCTCCCTGAAAGAAGGACTGTAATTGAAGTACCCTGTCTTAAGCTCAGCGAAAAGCGAATATAGAGATCTGAATTCCTTTCTTATCTGATTTATATCATTTGTAAAGGTTGCCATTCCCATTAATCCGCAAATTTCAACACAATCCAGTTGACCGGGAACCCCTTCTCCAAGTAACAGTCTAAGCTCATCAGGAGAAAAACCAAACTTGGTTTCCTCCTCAGCAATGTGCACCTGAAGTAAACAGGAGATTACCCTGTTTATTTTTTTGCCTTCATTGTTGATCTTCCTTAGCAAGCCTTCTGAATCCACACCATGTATAAGACTTACAAAGCTTGAGATATACTTAATCTTATTGGACTGCATGTGCCCAATCATATGCCATTCAATATCCGAAGGCAGTTGCTCTGCCTTGGATACAAGTTCCTGAACCTTGTTTTCGCCAAAAACCCTCTGACCAAGATCATAGGCCTCCCTGACTGTCTCAGCAGGATGAGTTTTCGAAACAGCTATCAGTTTGACATGCCCCGGGATATCCCTTTTCACCAAATCAAATTTTTCCGCAAGCATTTCTTCCTCCTATTTATAATACCTAATTCAAACAAGAAAGACCCGTAATACGGGTCTTTCTCCCTATTCGGGGAATTATCCTACACAAATCAGGACAAAAGGTGAATGACCAATCCTGATCTAAGTTTTGGTTCAAACCATGTTGTCTTTGGCGGCATTATATTACCACTATCTGCAATTCTTATAAGCTGTTGCATAGACACTGGATAAAGAGCAAAGGCTACTTTCATTTCTCCTGAATCAACCCTTCTTTTTAGTTCTGCAAGTCCTCTTATTCCACCTACAAAGTCAACCCTGTCAGTGGTCCTCAGGTCAGTGATGCCTAAAATCTTGTCAAATACGTGTTTTGAAAGAATTGTTACATCAAGCCCTCCGATTGGATCCTCATCATCATAAGTACCCTTTCTGGCAACGATCTTATACCATTTGCCGGAAATATACATACTAAACTCATGTAAGGCCTGAGGTTTGTATATTTCGGTTCCCATTAGGGAAACCTCAAAATATCGTCCTAATGCAAGCATAAAATCAGTCTCACTGAGACCGTTAAGATCCCTTACAACCCTGTTGTAATCAATGATTGCCAGTTGGTTATCCGGAAAATGCACAGCCATAAAGAAGTTGTATTCCTCATTGCCGGTATGGTGGGGATTAGCATCCATCTTCTCCTTACCTATCCTTGATGCTGCAGCAGTACGATGGTGTCCGTCAGCAACATAGGTGCAAGGAACCTTCTCAGCAAAAAGCTTCTCTATTCTGCGGTTAGGCTCCCTTTCCCTGACTACCCAGAATTGATGACCAAAGCCATCATCAGTTACAAAGCTATATTCAGGTTCCTGATTTTTGACGACTTTCTCAACTATCTGGTCTATTTCAGGAACTGCCTTATAGGAAAAGAATACGGGTTCAAGATTTGCATTATTGACACGGATATGCACCATACGGTCATCCTCCTTGTCAGGACGAGTGAGTTCATGCTTCTTGATCACACCGTTAAAATAGTCCTTACACGCAGCGCAACCTACGATTCCATATTGAGTTCGGCCGTTCATAGTCTGAGCATATACGTAGTAATGCTCTTCCTCATCCTGAACAAGCCATCCTTTTTCTATAAAGAAACCGAAGTTCTCTACAGACTTATCATACACTTCTGATGAATGGACATCAACACCGTCTCTGCAATCAATCTCCGATCTGGTAATATGAAGCAGAGAACATGGTTTTCCGGCAGCCATCTGTGCAGCCTCCTTTGAGTTCATAACATCATAAGGCAGGCAGGACAGGTCTTTTGCAATATTTGCAGGCGGACGCAAACCTTTGAAAGGCTTTACAATTGCCATAGTATTTGGATTAGTCTAAGTAGTCAGTGAATATCAGGGATTAACTCTGAAAGTCTCATCCCCTGTTGCAAAATACTTAACTATCTGGTTAGCTGCAGCAACACCGGCATTTATATTAGCCTCTTCTGTCTGGGCTCCCATCTTCTTTGCGGTAAAGAAATATCTTCCTTCAAAATCACCCTTGAAATGATCAACATTTCCAGGAATAATATCTGACAGGTATACGAAATCATGGCGGTTTTCCATCACTTCAACCAATTCCTCCTCATTGATAACTTCCTTACGTGCAGTATTTACAAGTATTGCGCCTTCAGGCATGAGAGACAACAAAGCCTTGTTAATAGACCTCTTTGTCTGCTCTGTAGCGGGAATGTGCAGAGAAACTATACGACAGGTTTTGTAAAGCTCTTCAACACTTGCAACAGGAATAACACCTTCTTCCTTCATCTTTTCTGCGGGAACAAAGGGATCATAAGCATAAACAGTCATACCAAAACCAGCTGCAATCTTTGCAACATAACGACCAATATTACCATAGGCATGGATACCAATACTGTTTCCGCGCAATTCAAATCCGGAGCTGCCATTAAAATGTTTACGTAGTGAGAAGATAAGCAGACCAAAAACAAGTTCGGCAACTGCATTGGCATTCTGGCCAGGAGTATTCATGACAATAACATTCTTCGAGCTACATGCCTGAAGATCAACATTGTCATAACCAGCACCGGCACGTACCACGATTTTTAGCTTCTTAGCAGCTTCAACAACACGGTCATTGACTAAATCCGACCTAATAATAAGCGCATCAGCATCGGCAACGGCTAACAGGAGTTCTTCTTCTGTCTTGTATTTTTCACAAAGTACAAGTTGGTTTCCGGAGCCTTCAACAACGGCCCTGATTTTATCAACAGCTACTTTCGAAAATGGCTTTTCTGTTGCTACCAGTATTTTTTTCATGATTTCAGTTTTAATACCTGTGATTGGACCTACCAAAAATTAAACAGAAAAGGGAGGCTGCGGTTATACCTCATATCCTCCCTTTCGAAGTCATCAAATATAAATATTTTAATGATTCTTTTCAAATTCTCTCATTGCATCTATCAAGGCTTTAACACTATCTTCTGGAAGGGCATTGTAGCATGAGGCCCTAAAACCGCCAACCGAACGATGTCCCTTAATACCAACCATCCCAAGCGAAGATGAGAATTGCCTAAAGTCAGCTTCAAGTTCCTTATACTCGTCAGCCATCACGAAGCAGATGTTCATTATTGAGCGATCTTCTTCAAACTTCACAGTGGATTTGAACAATTTATTTCGTTCAATCTCATCATAAAGCATATTGGCCTTTCTGACATTGCGTTTTTCCATTTCCTTAACACCACCCTGTTCTTTCAACCAGATAAGAGTCTGCAATGCAGCAAATACTGGGAGAACCGGCGGGGTGTTGAACATCGAACCGTTCTCAATATGAGTCTTGTAATTCAGCATTGTTGGAATTGGACGCTCAACCTTACCTAGTACATCTTCCCTTACAACTGCAAAGGTAACCCCAGCAGGAGCAAGATTCTTCTGAGCACCACCGTAAATGATCGCATACTTTGATACATCAATTGGACGTGAAAAGATATCTGAAGACATATCTGCTACAAGGGGAACCTTTACATCCAGGTCCTTACGAATCTCGGTACCAAAAATCGTATTGTTGGTTGTGATATGAAAATAATCCGCATCGGCGGGAACTTCATAGTTCTTTGGAATATATGAGAAATTCTCGTCTTTTGATGATGCTACTTCAACAACCTCACCGAAAAATTTTGCTTCTTTCAAAGCCTTCGATGCCCATGTACCTGTGTTAAGGTATGCAGCCTTCTTGTTGAGTAAGTTGTATGGAACCATACAAAACTGCATGCTTGCCCCACCACCAAGGAAGACAACTTCATATCCCGAAGGAATATCAAGAATTTCCTTGAATAGGTCCCTTGTCTGATCCATTACAGCCATAAACTCCTTGTCGCGGTGCGATACCTCCATCACTGACAACCCGGTTCCGGCGAAATCCAACACTGCTTCAGCAGTCTTCTTTATTGTAAACTCAGGTAGGACTGACGGCCCGGCAGAAAAATTGTGTTTCTTCATGAGAAATTTTGTATTAGGTTGTAGTATCTGCTACTTGAGGGCACAAAATTAAAACAAATTCTATATCCGTTATTACAAACTGATATAAAAAAGATAGCTACGGAAATAAAAAATCAGAATGAAGCATTGTCTGACTTCAATTTGATTGCTGTTAGATTGGTCGAATTAAGAGTGTAACTGTCTATATGAACGGAGTTTTTGTTACAATAGCACGGAGCTTTTTACCCCTGATGCTGACATAAATCACACTACCCTCGTCCCAGTACCCACGTTTTAAGTAACCCAGACCAATCCCCTTTTTGAGCACAGGGGACATTGTTCCTGAAGTGACCTCACCAATCTGCTCACCTTTTTCATTAACCAACTCATAGTGGGTTCGGGGTATGCCCCTTTCTTCAAGAACAAAACCTTTCAGTCTGCGTTCGACACCATTGATCTTTTGTGCTTCGATAGCACTTCTGCCTATAAAGTCCTTACCTGGAATAAACTTGGTAATCCAAGCCAGTCCTCCTTCAAGTGGCGTAGTAGTATCATTAATATCATTGCCATAAAGACAGAATCCCATTTCAAGTCTCAGGGTATCCCTGGCTCCCAATCCTGCTGGTATCAATCCATCTGCCTTACCGGCTTCCATAATCATATCCCAGGCCTTACAAGCATCCTCAGTCCTTAAATATAGTTCGAAGCCCCCGGCACCTGTATAGCCTGTATTTGAAAAGATTACATTTTCTATTTCCTCAAGGCTGCCAACAGCAAAGGAGTAATATGAAATGGCTGACAAATCCGGTGAACTGATACGTTGAAGGATAGATGCAGCTCGAGGTCCCTGAACGGCAAGCAATGCATAGTCATTGCTTGCATTAATGAGTTGGGCACCTACTTTATTTTGGCTAACAAACCAGTTCCAGTCTTTTTCAATATTACCTGCATTTACAACAGCTAGATAGTCCTCTTCAGCTATCATATAAATAATCAGGTCATCAATTATTCCTCCGTTTTCATTTGGAAGACAGTTATATTGAGCCTTACCCGGTTTCAGTAAGGAAATATCATTGCTGCAAATATGTTGCAAAAATTCCAGTGCATTTTTACCTCTTACTCTAAATTCTCCCATATGGGAAACATCAAAAATACCCGCAGCTTCCCTAACTGCCATATGTTCGACATTAATACCTCCATATTCGACCGGCATCGAAAAGCCGGCAAATCCGGTCATTTTAGCTCCCAAATCCACGTGCCTGTCATATAAAACCGTTTTCTGCATATCAATATCAGCCAATAGAAAGAAAAAAATGTATTAAAATATCAAAAGCTTTTTAACTATTGTTGGGGTAATAATTCAGCGAATGTATTATTTTTGTTGTATAAAAGTATGCAATTTGTCGAATTTTTCAACAAGAGTTGCATTGTTACGGATTTGCTTTACTTTTGTATAAAGAATGTTAAATACCAGCAATATGTCATCTAAATTTAGGGAAGTTGACCTCACTTATCTTGAGAGCATTGCTGACGGAGATAAGGAGATTATTGAGGAGCTGATCAATATATTTATTGATCAGATACCTGAATTTACAGAGGGATTAAGTGCGAGTCTCATAAATAAGGACTGGCGCTTACTGGCTGGTGTAGCACATAAAGCCAAATCATCAGTAGTTTCAATGGGGATGAATACCCTTGGTAATGTTGACCTTAAGAATCTTGAACTGTTAGCTAAGAGTTTCAGGATTGATGAACTAAAAAGCTCAAACGGTCTAAGTGAAAAGGAAGAGGAAGAATTAAGGATTTTAAGGTACAATATCAACAGTTATCCTGAGGAAAAGACTGAGTGGGTCGAACAAAACAAGGATATCGAGGTTATGAAGTCAATCATTGAAAGATTTGAGTTGAAGTGCAATATTGCATGTAATGAGCTAAAAAGTTTATTAGAAAAATAATTGTCATGCTAAAAACAGAAAGAGTTGGCGAAAATTATTGGCGATCAACTATTGAGGGGACAGATAGACTGAATGTGACTATTGCTGCTAC
>CAYNFX010000005.1:0-48090 GCA_964396555.1 uncultured Alkaliflexus sp. | reverse complement strand
CCATGGCCACATACGGATCTTATATTAATAAAAATGAATCGCTTGGTCAATCTGCAATATTGACTTCTCTTGCGGATACAATCTTTGCGATTTTAGTTGGTTTGGCTATTTTCCCCGCTGTGTTTGCCTTCGGAATAGAACCAAGTGAAGGCCCCGGTTTAGTCTTTGTTACATTTCCAGGCATTTTCAACCAGATGGTTGGGGGTTATTTCTTTGCTGTAATATTCTTTATCCTGCTTGCGATAACAGCACTTACTTCCACAATCTCGCTGCTTGAAGTCGTAGTACTTTACTTTGTAGAGGAACTGAAGCTGAAACGTAATACAGCTACATGGGTTGCTGCCGGTTCCATATCTGCACTTGGAGTTCTCTGTGCTATTAATACAAGTATTTTTGGCTTTTTCGATTCAACCTCTTCAAATATTCTTCTGCCTATGGGCGGACTCCTGACCGTAATCTTTGTAGGCTGGATCCTGGGTAAGTCAGTTGTACGTAAGGAACTTGAGGAAGATGGACGGGCAGCCTTCTATTTTAAACTTTTTATTCCTGTAATCAAGTTCCTTGCACCTATTGCAATAGCATTAGTTTTCCTCAATAGCGTAGGACTTATAAAGTTTTAGCCTGCTTGACTTTTTGAGACGGAGTTGATATTTTGTTTCAAAAAAGTCAAGATGTGGAAGGATCTTTTGACCCTCACCCGGGGAGAGCAGAGAGGACTTATAGTCCTGCTACTTTTGCTCATTATTCTGATACTCTTGCGTTTTAGCCTGGATATCTTTTATCCGACAGGAAAGAATAGCCGGTTTGGTCAGGGAGATATTGTCCTGCTTAAGGCTGATACTGTAGAGGTTGCCGCTGCTTCAACCGAAACAGCCCGTCAAAATCTTAATGTATTTGATCCTAATAGTGTCAGTGAAGAACAGCTAGTTGCCTTTGGTATTCCTAAAGGAATTTCGCACAACTGGACTGCGTATCTGAAGGCCGGAGGACGTTTTCGTTCACCCGAAGATGTTGGAAGAATCTATGGCATGAATGACACCATGTTACACAGGCTGCTGCCATATATGAGGACCGAATTGAAGTCAGAGCCCAAACCAATTCAACCAAAACCTGTACTTTTCGATCTCAATCATGTTGAGCCTGCTCAGTTGTTTGCGCTGGGGTGGGACAGTGCTATGGTTGGCAGTCTTTTTACCATGAAGGAGGATTTGTGGTTTCCCGGATGGTACCAGGATCATCGTATGGCCAAATGGACTGTCGACAGCATCAATTTTATTGGTTTGAATGCCCGCAAGAAATTTAAGACACAGGTTAACACTGCTGCCCCAGTGGTTAATATTAACAGTGCCGACGAGACACAGTGGATGGAACTGCGGGGAATAGGGGAGGCGTATAGCAGGAGGATAGTTGCATATCGTAATCTGCTCGGAGGGTTTGTGTCAGTAAAACAGGTTGCAGAGGTATATGGTATTTCAGGTGAGTTATTAAGTGATATCGAACAGTTTCTCATATTGGATACAATAGCTCTCCGCCAGATTAATGTCAATAAAGCTTCGGTTGCTGATTTGAGGCGTCATCCCTATATTGATTTTTACATTGCCTCGGAGATTATAGAGCGAAGGAAGGAATTGCGTCATATTGATAATTTAGAACAGCTCGACTCATTAAAAAGTATCGAAAGGGACAAGCTGGAATTATTAAAGCATTACCTTTGTACAGAGTGAAGATCCTGAGCATTAAATAAAAAAAATGACCAAATACTACATAGTAATATTTGCTACTTTCATGAAACTTCACTTTATTTGCAACCTGAATTTTTGAGGTAAGTATCAATTTTATAGTATATTTGCATATAGAAATTTAATAATCAGGTAATTATGATAATTGTACCGATCAAAGAAGGTGAAAACATTGAAAGAGCTTTAAAGAAGTTCAAAAGAAAATTTGAGAAGACAGGTGTTATGAGGGAACTTCGTGGCCGTCAAGCATTTGAAAAACCCTCTGTTATTAAGAGAGAACAGAAGAAGAAAGCAGTTTATATTCAAGGCTTGCAACGCGAAGAAGAAGCTTAATTTTTCTGGTAATTTTATCTCAAAGTATCTTACCATTTTCTCTATTATTACGTATATTTAGAGAAAGAGGTAAGATACTTTTCTCATGGATCATATAAAGAGCTTTTCCAGGTACCTGAGGTCGGAGAAACGTTGTTCTGAACATACATTAGCTGCATATGAGAACGACGTCAGGGTATTTCTGGATTTTTTGGGCAGCAACGATACTGATGACCTCCTTTCTGTAAGTACAAAAGATGTTCGTGGATGGATCATTTCGATGAGTGATTCGGGCATGAGTTCCAGGACGATACATAGGAGAATATCTGCACTACGTACATTATACAAACATCTTCAGGTACTGGGTGAGATAGATCACAACCCGGCTACTATAATCAATCTTCCAAAGATTCCCCGTCGTTTACCCCAATTTGTCCAGGAACAGACAATGACCCAGCTACTGGATAATAATAATTTTGGTGAAGGATATGAAGGAATAAGAAACAAACTTATTATTGAACTGTTCTACGATACAGGAATGCGTCTTGCAGAACTGATTTCGCTACGCCTTTCGGATGTGGATATGAACAGTAAATTTGTAAAGGTTTTGGGAAAAAGATCTCGGGAGAGGATTATTCCACTTCCCGGTGAATGTTTTGCACTACTAAAGAAGTATCTTGATGTAAGAACTGAGACATTTGGATATAGCGCTTCACCTTGGCTGTTTCTGACTTCAAAGGGAGAGCATGTATATCCAAAGCTAATATATAGGATAGTGCATTCTTCGCTTGCCATAGTAACAACTCTGAGCAAGAAGAGCCCTCACGTACTACGCCATACTTATGCTTCGGTACTTCTTAACAGGGGGGCAGACCTAAACGCAATTAAAGAATTGCTGGGGCATGCCAACCTAAACGCAACTCAGGTATATACGCATACCACATTTGAACAACTTAATGCTATTTATAAACAGGCTCATCCCAGAGCATAAAATGATGGAGGAGAGTTTTATGAACATTACGATTCAATCACTGAGGTTCGACGCCACAGAAAAGCTGGAACAATTTATTCAAAAGAAAGTGAGCAAGCTTGATTTGTTTCATGACGGCATTATAAGTGCTGCAGTGGTGTTGCGTCTTGACAAAGCAGAAACAACTGAGAACAAGGTTGCCGAGATCAATCTGGAGATCCCCGGTAATACCTTGTTTGCCAAAAAGCAAAGTAAGACCTTTGAGGAGTCTGTAGATCTTGCATGTGAGGCATTACGAAAACAACTACTCAAAACAAAGGATAAGATCAAGGCCAAATAATCTAAAATTGACATAGAATATTTGTGTTGTTTGAAAATTATTATACATTTGCACACCAATTTTTGTGTGTAAGCAATAAGCGATAACAATATAACAGGCTGGTTATCATAGATGATCAGCCTGTTGGCTGAAAAGAAGCTTATCGGGGACGGATTTTGATCATGAACGCAACTTTGTGATTTTCTCCTGATTACACCTGAAAATCAAAACCCTGTTAATTTTAATCAGAATTTGCCCGAATTTTGTGCGTTTTTTTTGGGAGGTTTCGGTTTAAAAGTTTTAACTTTGGGGCGCGAAAAAATGCGGGAATAGCTCAGTTGATAGAGCATTAGCCTTCCAAGCTAAGGGTCGCGGGTTTGAGTCCCGTTTCCCGCTCTTTTTTAAAAGCCGATGTAGCTCAGGGGTAGAGCGCTTCCTTGGTAAGGAAGAGGTCATGGGTTCAATTCCCATCATTGGCTCTGGTTAGTTAAAGTTTTACTGGTTTCAATATTGTTCTAATTGTCAAAAATAATTTCGAATTATGGCTAAAGAAACATTTAAAAGGACAAAGCCTCACGTTAATATCGGTACCATTGGTCACGTTGACCACGGTAAAACCACTTTAACTGCTGCTATCACAGCTGTATTAGCAAAGAAGGGTCTGTCCGAAGTTAAGAGCTTCGATGCTATCGATAACGCTCCAGAAGAAAAAGAGCGTGGTATTACTATTAACACTTCTCACGTAGAGTACCAAACTGAGAATCGTCACTATGCTCACGTAGACTGTCCAGGTCACGCTGACTACGTAAAGAACATGGTTACTGGTGCTGCTCAGATGGACGGTGCTATTCTTGTAGTAGCAGCTACTGATGGTCCTATGCCTCAAACTCGTGAGCACATTCTTTTGGCTCGTCAGGTAAACGTTCCACGTATCGTTGTTTTCATGAACAAGGTTGACATGGTAGATGACGAAGAGCTCTTGGAACTTGTAGAGATGGAAGTTCGCGATCTATTGAGCTTCTACGAATTCGACGGTGACAACACTCCTGTTATCAAGGGTTCTGCTCTTGGTGCATTGAATGGTGAAGCTCAATGGGAAGATAAAGTTATGGAATTGATGGCTGCAGTTGACGAATGGATTCCACTTCCACCCCGTGACAAAGATAAGCCATTCCTTATGCCAGTTGAAGACGTGTTCTCTATCACAGGTCGTGGTACTGTAGCAACAGGTCGTATCGAAACTGGTATTGTAAGAACTGGTGAAGAAATCGAAATCATTGGCCTTGGTGCTGATGGCAAGAAGACGGTATGTACTGGAGTTGAAATGTTCCGTAAGATACTTGATCAAGGTGAAGCTGGTGACAACGTAGGTCTGTTGCTTCGCGGTGTTGACAAGGATGAGATCAAGCGTGGTATGGTTCTTGCAAAATCAGGATCAATCACTCCTCACACCAAGTTTAAAGCTGAGATCTATGTGTTGAAGAAAGAAGAAGGTGGTCGTCACACTCCTTTCCACAACAAGTATCGTCCCCAGTTCTATATTCGTACACTGGACGTAACAGGTGAAATCAGCCTGCCAGAAGGAGTAGAAATGGTTATGCCTGGTGATAACGTATCTATCGTGGTTAACCTAATCTATCCTGTTGCTATCAACATCGGTCTTCGCTTCGCAATTCGTGAAGGTGGTCGTACTGTTGGTGCTGGTCAGATTACTGAAGTTGTTGAATAATCAACATACAAACTTGGGAATGCCTTAGGGCATTCCCAAATATACACGGGTGTAGCTCAGTTGGTAGAGCACTGGTCTCCAAAACCAGGTGTCGGGAGTTCGAGTCTCTCCTCCCGTGCAAGTAAACAAAGTGGTATAGTTTATTGATTAACCAAGATCAAGCCGCAAGGTCAAAACTATTCCTGCTAATAGTTTTCAAAGGATTTACGGATGAATAAAATTAGGACATATTTTCAGGAAGTTCATACAGAACTTGTAAAGAAAACTTCTTGGCCGACATGGTCAGAACTACAAAGCAGTGCGGTTGTTGTAATGGTGGCTTCAGCTATCATTGCAATTGTCGTTTATCTGATGGACGTTTCATTCGACACTATACTTGATTGGCTCTACAAGAAGTTATACTAATAGGGAGACACAGGAATAATGAGCGAAATTGAAAAAAAGTGGTATGTGCTGCGCGCTATAGGTGGTAAGGAGAAAAAGGTTAAGGAATATATAGAGAGCGAAGTTACAAATCATAGATTACAGGAGTATGTTAGCCAGGTTTTGATACCAGCCGAAAAGGTATATCAAATTCGTAATGGCAAAAAGATCAGTAAGGAGAGGAACTTCTTTCCTGGCTATGTACTGATTGAGGCTGCTCTTGTTGGTGAGATTCCCCATATCCTGAAGAATGTACCTAATGTAATAGGTTTCCTTACTGACAGGGAAGATGAACCTACTCCGCTTCGTTCTTCTGAAGTAAACCGCATTTTGGGTAAGGTAGATGAACTTACTGAAGCAAATGAAGAAATAAATATCCCCTTCTTTGTTGGTGAAACTGTTAAGGTTTCTGATGGACCATTTAACGGTTTTACTGGCGTTATAGAAGAGGTGAACGAAGATAAGAGAAAATTGAAAGTAATGGTCAAAATATTTGGCCGCAAAACTCCACTCGAATTAAGCTTTTTACAGGTTGAAAAGGAATAGTGTGTTTGTTTAGTAGCGGAGCTTCCAGGACAATCTAATAATTGTCTCTACGGACAAAAAGATGCTATTCCCTTGATCTGAATTTTAATAACCAATATGAATTGCTACAATGGCTAAAGAAGTAGAAACGTTTATTAAACTTCAAATCAAAGGTGGCGCAGCAAATCCATCACCCCCAGTAGGTCCCGCATTGGGTTCAAAGGGTGTGAACATTATGGAATTCTGTAAGCAATTCAATGCCAGGACACAGGACAAGCCCGGAAAGGTGTTGCCTGTTCTTATAACTGTTTATAAGGACAAGTCATTTGAGTTTGTTGTTAAGACAACTCCGGCAGCTGTTCAGTTGATGGAAGTAGCTAAAATTAAGGGAGGTTCAGCTGAACCAAACAGAAAGAAAGTAGCTTCCGTTTCCTGGGATCAAATCAAGACTATCGCTGAAGATAAGATGGGTGATTTGAATTGCTTTACAATGGATTCCGCAATGAGGATGATTGCAGGTACCGCCAGAAGTATGGGTATCACCGTTGATGGTGAATTCCCTGGTAACAATTAAAACCTTTTTGCGAAAATGACAAAACTAACAAAAAATAAGAAGTTAGCTTTAGAAAAGGTCGATCAGAAGAAGTCATATGGTATCGAAGATGCTACCAAGCTGGTTAAGGAAATTACCACAACCAAGTTTGATGCATCTGTTGATATTGACATTCGTCTGGGAGTTGACCCAAGAAAAGCTAACCAGATGGTTCGTGGCGTGGTTACCCTTCCACATGGTACAGGTAAGCAAACTAGAGTACTGGTTCTTTGTACACCTGATAAGGAAGAGGAAGCCAGAAAAGCCGGTGCCGATCACGTTGGTTTGGATGACTATATCAACAAGATCAAAGAAGGTTGGACTGATATAGATGTAATTATTACTACTCCCAATGTGATGGGTAAGGTTGGTGCGTTAGGACGTGTTTTGGGACCTCGCGGTCTTATGCCGAACCCCAAGAGCGGTACTGTAACCATGGATATCGGTAAGGCTGTAACGGAAGTAAAAGCCGGTAAAATCGACTTCAAGGTTGACCGTTACGGTATTATTCATACTACTGTCGGCAAGGTATCCTTTACCCCCGAACAATTGGTAGATAACGTTAGGGAATTTGTGGGCACGGTTATGAAATTAAAACCTTCTGCTGCGAAAGGTACCTACGTTAAGAGCGTATTCCTGTCTAGTACCATGAGTCCCGGAATTCGGATTGAACCCAAGTCTCTTGAGGTTTAATTAATGTCTTAAAAGAGAAATTTTGGAACTATGAAAAAGACAGAAAAAGCTGAAATAATCCAAGAACTGGCGTCTAAGATAAAAGAGTATCCTCACTTTTATGTGACTGATACTTTCGGAATGAACGCAGCTGAAACAACAGCACTGCGTCGTCTGTGTTATCAACAAGACGTGCAACTGGTGGTAGTCAAGAACACTTTGTTCAGTAAAGCTATCCAAGCCAGCGAAAGGGACATTGAAGGAATTGATGTTACCCTAAAAGGCGTATCTGCTATTATGTTTACCAACACCGGTAATTTACCGGCTAAATTGATTAAAGACTTTTCAAAGAAGACCAAACGCCCAGTGCTAAAAGGTGCTTTTGTTGAAGAATCAGTTTATGTTGGAGCGAATCAGCTGGATACTCTGGCTACTATCAAATCTAAAGAGGAACTTATCGGAGACGTTATCGCCCTTCTGCAATCACCGATCAAGAATGTTGTTTCGGCATTGCAATCAGGTGGTACGACAATTCACGGTATCCTCAAAACTTTGGAAGAGAGAAACTAAAAATTTACTAACAGAAATTTAACACTTACAAAAATGGCAGATATTAAGAAGCTTGCAGAAGAATTAGTTAATCTTACTGTAAAAGAAGTAAATGAGTTAGCTACTATATTGAAAGATGAATATGGTATTGAACCCGCTGCTGCTGCTGTAGCTATCGCACCTGCTGCTGCTGGTGCAGAAGGTGGTGAAGCTGCTGTACAAACCGAGTTCGACGTAATCCTGAAGTCTGCAGGCGGTTCAAAACTAGCTATCGTTAAGCTTGTTAAGGAAATGACTGGCGTTGGTCTGAAGGAAGCTAAGGAATTAGTTGACAAAGCTCCTACCGCAATCAAAGAAAAAGTAACTAAGGAAGAGGCTGAAGCATTAAAAGCACAATTAGAAGAAGCTGGAGCAGAAGTTGAACTTAAGTAAGAAGATAACCTTATTATAAGGTATGTGGTTTAGGAATCCGCTTTGCGGAATCCTAAACCTTTTTATGCTTGTATGTTTTAAGTTCAATAAAATAGTTGATGATGACTCCAAACACTGCCAAACGAATAAACTTTGCCACCATAAAAAGTCAGTTTCCGTTTCCTGATTTTTTGGAGGTTCAGTTAAAATCATTCCGTGAATTCTTTCAGCTGGGGTCAACGCCGGAGGAAAGAAGGAAAGAGGGGTTATTTACGGTATTTCAGGAGAACTTCCCAATTTCTGATACCCGTAACAACTTTGTACTCGAATTCCTGGATTATAACATCGATCCGCCACGATATTCAATTGTTGAATGTATCGAGCGCGGATTATCCTACAGTGTACCACTTAAGGCTAAATTGAAGCTATACTGTACGGATCCCGAGCATGAAGATTTTGATACGGTAGTTCAGGATGTATATCTGGGTACCGTTCCCTACATGACCGAAAAGGGAAGTTTTATTATTAACGGTGCCGAGCGTGTTGTTGTATCGCAGTTGCACCGTTCACCCGGTGTATTCTTCGGACAAAGTATACACGCCAATGGTACTAAATTGTATTCAGCAAGGATTATTCCATTAAAGGGATCCTGGATTGAATTTGCCACCGATATCAATAATGTGATGTATGCATACATCGACCGTAAGAAGAAGCTTCCGGTTACAACATTATTGCGTGCTATCGGTTTTGAAGGCGATAAAGATATTCTAGAAATATTTGGCCTAGCTGATGAAGTTAAGGTGTCTAAGGCTGCACTTAAGAAAGTTGTTGGCCGCAGACTTGCTGCAAGGGTTCTTAAATCATGGATTGAGGACTTTGTGGATGAAGATACAGGTGAAGTTGTTTCTATTGAAAGAAATGAGGTTATTATAGACCGTGAAACGGTCCTTGAAAATGACCATATTGACGAGATCGTGGATTCAGGCGTCAAGGCGATTCTGCTTCACAAGGAAGCTGCAAGTGCCAGCGACTATGCCTTGATCTATAATACTCTTCAGAAAGACCCATGTAACTCAGAAAAAGAAGCTGTTGTTTACATCTACCGTCAGTTGCGTAATGCTGATCCACCAGATGATGCTACCGCACGTGACGTTATTGATAAACTGTTCTTCTCTGATAAACGTTACGACCTGGGAGATGTCGGTCGCTACAGGATCAATAAGAAACTGGGTATTGACATTGACCTTGAAACAAGGGTACTGACCAGAGCAGATATTATTGCAATTATCAAGTATCTGATAGAGCTTGTTAATTCCAAGACAGATGTTGATGATATAGACCACTTAAGCAACCGTAGGGTGCGTACTGTGGGTGAACAGCTGGCCAATCAGTTTGGAGTCGGTTTGGCCCGTATGGCCCGTACTATTCGTGAACGTATGAACGTTCGTGATAATGAGGTCTTTACACCTATTGATCTTATCAACAGCAAGACTTTATCTTCTGTAATCAACAGCTTCTTTGGAACAAACGCTCTGTCTCAGTTTATGGATCAGACCAACCCTCTTGCTGAGGTTACTCACAAGCGCCGTATGTCGGCTTTGGGTCCAGGTGGTCTTTCTAGAGAACGCGCCGGTTTCGAGGTTCGTGACGTTCACTACACTCACTATGGACGTCTTTGTCCTATTGAGACACCTGAAGGTCCTAACATCGGTCTGATATCATCACTTTGCGTATTTGCTAAGGTAAACAACCTTGGATTTATTGAAACTCCTTATCGTAAGGTTTCAAACAAGCAAGTAGATCTTAGCAATGATAACGTTGTATATCTGAGTGCTGAGGAAGAGGAAGCCAAGACTATCGCTCAGGCTAATGCTCCCCTTGATAGTGAAGGTTTCTTTGTTAACCCAAGGGTTAAAGCTCGTCTGGAAGGTGACTTTCCTCATATTGAAGGCGAAGAGGTAGATTTGATGGACGTTGCTCCAAACCAGATTGCTTCTGTTGCAGCTTCTCTGATCCCCTTCCTTGAACACAATGATGCCAACCGTGCCCTCATGGGATCTAACATGATGCGTCAGGCAGTGCCTCTGCTTAGACCAGCTGCTCCTGTTGTTGGTACCGGTTTGGAAGAAACTGTAGCTCACGATTCACGTACCCAGATCCTTGCAGAAGGTGATGGAGTAGTTGAATATGTTGATGCTGAGGAAATAATTATTCGCTACGATTTTACAGAAGATGACAAGTTTGTAAGCTTCGATCCGGAAACAAAGCGTTACAGGCTTACCAAGTTCCTTAAGACCAACCAGAATACCTGTATCAACCTGAAACCTATTGTAACGAAAGGTCAGAGGGTTCAGCAAGGTACTATTATGACAGAAGGTTATGGTACTGAGAACGGTGAACTTGCTTTGGGTCGCAACCTAAAGGTTGCGTTCATGCCCTGGAAGGGTTACAACTTTGAGGATGCTATCGTAGTCAATGAAAAGCTGGTTAAAGAGGATATTTTTACCTCTATCCACATTGATGAGTATTCTCTTGAGGTGCGTGATACAAAACGGGGACTTGAAGAGCTTACTGCTGACATTCCAAATGTTAGCGAAGAAGCTACAAAGGACCTTGATGAGAATGGTCTTATCAGGATTGGTGCCCATGTAAAACCTGGCGATATTCTTATCGGTAAGATCACTCCTAAGGGTGAAAGCGATCCGACTCCGGAGGAAAAGCTTTTAAGGGCTATTTTCGGGGAGAAAGCAGGCGACGTGAAGGATGCTTCGCTTAAGGCGCCGCCATCACTGCATGGTGTTATTATTGATAAGAAACTCTTTTCAAGGGTTATCAAGGACAGAAAAGTTCGTGCTTCTGAAAAGCCGATGTTGGCCAGAATCGAGGAAGAGTTTACCCGAGGAGTTGCAGAATTGACAAACCGTCTGGTTGATAAGTTGTTCACTTTGATCAACTCTAAGACCAGCCAGGGGGTCAAGGATTATATGGGTGTCGATGTAGTAGCTAAGGGTGTTAAGTTTACCCAAAAGGTTCTGATGGAAATCGATTACCTGAATGTCAATCCTCACAAATGGACTACCGATAAAGATAAGAACGATCTTATAGCAAGAGTTATTCACAATTTCAGGATTAAGTACAAGGAACTTGAAGCTAAGGAAAAACGTCAGAAGTACAATGTCACTATAGGTGATGAGCTTCCAGCCGGTATAGTACAGCTTGCTAAGGTGTATGTAGCCAAGAAGCGTAAGATCACTGTTGGTGACAAGATGGCGGGACGTCACGGTAATAAGGGTATTGTATCCCGTATCGTACGTCAGGAAGATATGCCTTTCCTTGCAGACGGAACTCCTGTAGATATCGTGCTTAACCCGCTGGGTGTGCCTTCTCGTATGAACCTTGGACAAATCTACGAAACCGTATTAGGTTGGGCTGGGGAAGTTCTTGGTGTTAAGTTTGCCACTCCGATCTTTGACGGAGCTACTGAAGAAGACCTGAACAAGTATACAGACAAGGCAGGTGTTCCAAGTTTTGGTAAGACTTATCTGTACGATGGTGGCACTGGCGAAAGATTCCACCAGGCTGTAACAGTAGGTGTGATCTATATGCTTAAGCTTGGTCACATGATTGAAGACAAGATGCACGCTCGTTCTATAGGTCCGTACTCACTGATTACACAACAACCACTAGGTGGAAAGGCTCAGTTTGGTGGTCAGCGTTTCGGAGAAATGGAAGTTTGGGCGCTCGAAGCTTTCGGTGCTGCCAATATCTTGCAGGAAATATTGACTGTCAAATCTGATGACGTAGTGGGTCGTGCCAAGGCCTATGAAGCAATTGTTAAGGGTGATCCGCTCCCTTTGCCGGGTATTCCGGAGTCACTCAACGTATTGCTGCATGAAATGCGTGGTCTTGGTTTGAGTGTCAACCTTGAATAGATCTTCCGGATTATTTGCCGGTATCACATTTTAAATAATTAATACTCGACTATATATGGCATTCAGGAGAGATCAGAAAGTCAAGAGTAATTTTACCAAGATATCTATAGGCTTGGCTTCACCTGAAGAGATATTGGAACGCTCCAGTGGGGAAGTTTTGAAGCCTGAGACTATCAACTACCGTACTTATAAACCTGAACGTGACGGCCTCTTTTGCGAGAGGATCTTTGGACCGGTAAAGGACTATGAGTGCCACTGCGGTAAGTACAAGCGTATCCGTTACAGGGGTATTGTTTGCGACCGTTGCGGGGTTGAGGTTACAGAAAAAAAGGTACGCCGTGAACGCATGGGACATATATCCCTTGTGGTTCCGGTGGCCCACATCTGGTATTTCCGTTCCCTGCCCAATAAGATTGGGTATTTGCTCGGTCTTCCGAGCAAGAAGCTCGATGCTATAATTTATTATGAAAGATATGTAGTGATCAACGCCGGCGTAAAAGAAGCCGATGGTATTCAGAGAATGGACTTCCTCACAGAAGAAGAGTATCTGGATATTATTGATTCACTACCCAAAGGCAACCAGCAGTTGGATGACGATGATCCTAACAAGTTTATCGCCAGAATGGGAGCTGAGGCTCTCCACATGCTACTTGAACGCCTTGACCTTGATGAGCTGTCTTTTGATTTGCGTCACAGAGCTAACACAGAGACATCTCAACAAAGGAAGAATGAGGCCCTGAAGCGCCTGCAAGTTGTTGAGTCTTTCAGAGAATCTAAGGGCGTTAACCGTCCTGAATGGATGATTGTTAAGGTTGTACCTGTTACTCCTCCAGAATTGAGGCCTCTTGTACCCCTTGATGGTGGACGTTTTGCAACGTCCGACCTCAACGATCTTTATCGTAGGGTAATCATTCGTAACAATCGTCTTAAGAGACTTATTGAGATAAAGGCACCTGAAGTTATTCTCCGTAATGAGAAGCGTATGCTTCAGGAAGCTGTTGATTCACTATTTGACAACTCACGTAAGTCAAATGCAGTTAAGACTGATGCCAACCGTCCTCTCAAGTCTCTTTCAGACAGTTTGAAAGGTAAACAGGGACGTTTCCGTCAAAACCTGTTGGGTAAGCGTGTTGACTATTCTGCACGTTCGGTTATTGTTGTAGGTCCCGAACTGAAGATGCATGAATGCGGTTTGCCCAAGGATATGGCTGCCGAGCTGTATAAACCTTTTATTATAAGGAAGCTTATTGAGCGCGGTATTGTCAAAACTGTAAAATCTGCAAAGAAGATAGTAGACCGTAAGGATCCTGTTGTTTGGGATATTCTGGAAAACGTACTGAAAGGTCACCCTGTAATGCTTAACCGTGCTCCAACTCTGCACCGTTTGGGTATACAGGCTTTTCAACCCAAACTTATTGAAGGTAAGGCTATTCAGTTGCACCCATTGGCTTGTGCTGCGTTCAACGCTGACTTTGATGGTGACCAGATGGCTGTTCACTTGCCACTAGGCAATGCTGCTATTCTGGAAGCTCAAATGCTAATGCTGGGATCTCAGAACATTTTGAACCCTGCAAACGGTGCACCTATCACTGTACCTTCTCAGGACATGGTTCTTGGCCTGTACTACATGACTAAGATGCGTCCTGGTGCAAAAGGTGAAGGAACTATCTTTTATTCTCCCGAAGAGGCTAAGATTGCGCTCAATGAAAGGAAGGTGGATCTGCACGCACTTGTTAAGGTTAAGTTTGATGACCTCAATAAGGAAGGTGGCAGGGAACCAAAATTGATAGAAACAACGGTTGGTCGTATCCTCTTTAATGAGGTTGTACCGGCAAAGGTTGCTTATATCAATGAACTTCTTACAAAGAAGGCTCTTAGGGATATTATCGGTCACGTATTTAAAGTTTGCGGTGCTCCTGAGACTTCAGAGTTCCTTGATTCAATCAAGAGCCTTGGATTCAAGATGGCGTTTGAAGGTGGTCTTTCATTTAACCTTCACGACGTATTGATTCCTGATGAAAAAGCTACTCTTGTTAAGGAAGGTTATGATGAAGTAGAGGATGTACTAAACAATTATAACATGGGTTTTATTACCAATAATGAACGTTACAACGCCATTATTGATATTTGGACACACGTTAACGCACGACTGACTCAGATCCTGATGGATAAACTGAGCAAGGACCAACAAGGATTCAACTCTATCTATATGATGCTTGACTCCGGTGCCCGGGGTTCTAAGGAACAGATTCGTCAGCTTTCAGGTATGCGTGGTTTGATGGCTAAGCCTCAAAAATCAGGTGCTGAAGGTGGACAGATTATTGAGAACCCGATCCTTGCAAACTTTAAAGAAGGTCTGTCGGTACTTGAGTACTTTATTTCAACTCACGGTGCTCGTAAAGGTTTGGCGGATACTGCTCTTAAGACAGCTGATGCTGGTTATTTGACTCGTCGTCTTGTTGACGTTTCTCAAGACGTTATCATTAATGAGGAAGACTGCGGTACTTTAAGAGGCTTGACTGCTATTGCAGTCAAGAGCAACGAGGAAGTTGTTGTTTCTCTGTTTGAACGTATTCTTGGTCGTGTTTCCGTTCACGATGTATATCATCCGCTTACTGGTGATATTATTGTAAGGGCTGGTCAGGAGATATGTGAAGCAGAGGCTAAGGTTATCGATGATTCACCAATCGAACGTGTTGAAATACGTTCAGTTCTGACTTGTGAATCTAAGAAGGGTGTTTGTGCTAAGTGCTATGGACGTAACCTTTCAACAGGTAATATGGTTCAGAAGGGTGAGGCTGTCGGTGTTATCGCTGCTCAGTCAATCGGTGAGCCGGGTACTCAGTTGACACTTCGTACATTCCACGTGGGTGGTACTGCGTCTAACATCACTTCAGAAAATAGTCTGTATGCTCGTTACGACGGTATCGCTGATTTCGAGGAACTGCGTACAGTACCATTTACAACTGAAACAGGCGAAGAAGTTGATATCGTTATCGGTCGTCTTGCTGAATTGCGTATTATTGACAAGAACACTAATATCGCACTAACAAGCCATCCGATACCATATGGAGCCAAGCTGCATATCAAGCAAGGTGCAACAATCAAGAAGGGTGACGTTATCAGTGAATGGGATCCATGGAATGCTTTGATTATTAGTGAAAGAAACGGTAAGGCAGTATTTGATAATCTTATCGATGGTATCACTTATAAGGAAGAGTCTGACGAACAAACAGGATTCCGTGAAAAGGTCATTATTGAAAGCCGTGACAAGACTAAGAACCCAAGTGTACAGATCGTTTCTGAAAGCGGGGAAGTACTGCGTTCATACAACTTGCCAGTAGGTGCTCACGTTGCTGTCGATGAAGGAGAGGAAGTAAAGCAAGGTGAGATCCTTGCTAAGATTCCTAGAGCCTTTGGTCGTGCCGGTGACATCACCGGTGGTCTTCCAAGGATCACTGAGCTGTTTGAAGCTCGTAATCCTTCCAACCCGGCAGTCGTTTCAGAAATTGACGGTGAAGTCACCTTTGGAAAAGTTAAGAGAGGTAACAGGGAAATCATTATTACTTCCAAGACCGGTGAGGTTAAGAAGTATCTTGTGCCTCTTTCCAAGCAGATCCTTGTTCAGGAAAACGACTATGTACGCGCCGGTACTCCATTGTCCGACGGTGCTACTACTCCTGCCGACATTCTGGCCATAAAAGGTCCGACAGCCGTTCAGGAATACATCGTTAATGAGGTTCAGGACGTTTATCGCTTGCAGGGTGTTAAGATCAATGACAAGCACTTTGAAATCATCGTAAGACAGATGATGCGTAAGGTTGAGATAGATGACCAAGGTGATACTCGCTTCCTTGAAAGGCAAATTGTTGACAAGATCGAGTTTATGGAAGAAAACGACAATATCTGGGGTAAAATGGTTGTTGAGGATGCCGGTGATTCAAAAGTACTGCGTCCTGGTCAGATCATTCCGGCACGTCGTCTTCGTGACGAGAACTCACAACTCAAGAGGCGTGACCTCAAGCCTGTTGTTGCCCGTGAGGCAGTGCCCGCTACATCAAGCCAGGTTCTTCAGGGTATCACTCGTGCTGCTCTGCAAACCAACAGCTTTATGTCAGCTGCTTCCTTCCAGGAAACAACCAAGGTACTCAACGAAGCTGCTATTCAGGGCAAAGTTGATAACCTCGAAGGCCTAAAGGAAAACGTTATTTGCGGACACCTTATACCTGCCGGTACAGGACTGCGTGAATATGATAATATAATTGTCGGTTCACGTGCAGAATATGAGAAACTTGTCGGTGGTAAAGTTGAAACAGAAAGGATTGCTGAATAACATTGGCAACTCCAACATAAGTAAAAAAGGCGTCCCTAGTGGGACGCCTTTTTTGTTGGCTGCAGGCAGAAAGGACTTTCAAAAATTTATATCTTTAAAGGGTAACTAGAAAAAATTACGAACAATGGAAGATCAAAGAAAAGGACAACAAATCAAGATAGAACTCAATGACGAAGTAGGTCAGGGAGTATATTCCAACCTTGTGGTTATCTCTCATTCTGCATCTGAGTTTGTGCTTGACTTTGTCAGGGTTATGCCCGGCATGCCCAAGGCTCAGGTAAAATCACGCATTATACTGACACCGGAACACGCGAAAAGATTGCTGGCAGCTCTTAATGACAATATCAGCCGCTATGAAAATCAGTTTGGTTCCGTCAAGGATATTGAAGAAGGTCCTGCAGGTTTTAACCCGATTCCTTTCGGAGGCCCCGGTGGACAAGCATAGATTAAATTTAAGGGGGCACTTGTTTATCCTGGCATTGGCCTTGCTGGTACCATGGCTTACGGGCTGCCTTAGCCGTGTTGTAAAGCATGAAGGCTCTTCCGACTCAGATTGGGAGCTTTATGATGAGGAGGAAGGTGATGGAGAATTCATTGACGATGAAGTTTCTGTTGGCACGATATTGTATCCTGCATCTGGTCAGGAAGATACTGTATTAGCGGTTGGTGCTGAACGAGCAGGGCTTTGGCTTCCCGTAATAAAGGATAAAAGAGTGGGAGTGCTGGTAAATCACAGTTCCCTGATAGGCAATACACACTTGCTTGATACTTTGCTATCTCTTGGCGTGGATGTGAGAAAGGTCTTTGCCCCGGAACACGGGTTCAGGGGGGATGCTGATGCCGGTGCCTGGATTGACGACCAACACGATAGCAAAACGGGCCTTCCAATTGTTTCCCTGTATGGCAATTCAAAGAAACCATCAGCGGAGCAAATGGAGGATCTGGACATAGTTGTCTTTGACATACAGGATGTGGGGGTGAGGTTCTTTACCTATATTTCCAGCATGCATTTTATGATGGAGGCTTGCGCTGAACACGGAGTCCCGATGATTGTATTTGACCGCCCCAATCCCAACGGTGACTATGTAGATGGTCCGATACTCCGCCAGGAATTAAGGTCTTTTGTTGGTATGCATCCCATACCAATTGTGCATGGACTTACTGTAGGTGAACTGGCTCTTATGATTAACGGGAATGGCTGGTTAAGGGATGGGATTTTCTGCGAACTTTTTATAGTACCGGTTGCTGCCTATGCTCATTCTATGAGATATGAGATTTCGGTCAAACCTTCACCCAACCTGCCCAATAGTTTGAGTATAAGGTTGTATCCTTCACTGTGTCTTTTTGAGGGAACTGAGGTAAGTGTCGGACGGGGTACGGAGTTTCCTTTTCAGGTAATTGGCTTCCCTGACAGGGACTTTGGTTCATTCAACTTTGTACCAAAGGCCATACCTGGAATGGATTCGAAGCCGCTCCATATGGGCAAGAGATGCTACGGTATTGATCTGAGGAAGGCTGAGGATCTGGATCATCGTTTCACATTGAAATATCTTATACGCTTTTGGGAACTGTCGGGTAGGTCTGAAGATTTTATTTCGAGGAGGCGCTTTTTCAACCAACTTGCAGGAACCGATAGTCTTGCAATCCAGATTATGGAAGGCAAGAGCGAGGATGAGATACGTGCCTCGTGGAAGGCTGAGCTTGATGAATACAAAGCGATGCGAACTAAATATCTGATATATCCCAACTAGTCTTATGAAAACATCACTGCTGCCATGCCTGCTGTCAATTGCACTGCTTACATCTTTTTGCAGTAATATCTCTGATAGGGGAGGTATTACTGTTGATCCTGTACTGAATGAAGTTGAGGTTGTATCCCAGACAGTTGAAGACATTTATGATTCAGCCAGTATATGGGTGGACTCGGTCTACATGTCGCTTAGTGAGGATGAGAGAATAGCCCAGTTGTTCTGGGTTACGCTCGAGAAGGCAGATGATGAAGCTTCGTATCAGAAAATAATGCAGCTTACTATTAATCACCAACCAGGAGCCATTTTGTTTTTGCGGGTCAGCGCCCACAGAGCCTATGAGGCTGTGCAAGATCTGCAGTCGCAGGTCAGTGTTCCCCTGCTTTTTTCTATCGATGGAGAAAACGGACCTGCAATGAGGATAAACGGAGTCGTTGAGTTTCCTGATGCAATGGCTCTTGGGGCGATCCGTAATGACAGCCTCGTTTACTGCATGGGACGTGAGATAGCACGTCAGTTGAAGCTGTTGGGCATTCACGTGAACTTTGCACCGGTGGCTGATGTCAATAGCAATCCCAATAATCCTGTGATAGGAGTACGGTCATTTGGCGAACTGCCACACAACGTAGCTGCAAAGGCTGTGGCTTATATGAAAGGACTGCAGGATGGCGGGGTAATGGCCGTAGGCAAGCACTTCCCAGGTCACGGAGATACAGGTGCAGACTCTCACCATACTCTGCCATTGGTCGATCATAACCGTGAAAGGCTTGACAGCTGCGACCTCCTTACTTTTAAGTCCCTTATTGATGCCGGAATCTGGGGCATTATGACTGCTCATATCGATGTGCCGGCATTAACAGATACAACTGGACTTCCCTCCAGTTTTTCGCATAAAATCGTAGGAGACCTGCTCAAGGGTGAATTAGGATTTAAAGGACTGATAATTACCGATGCTGTAAATATGCAGGGGGCCAAGGTAATGGGAAAACCCGGCCAGGTTGATGCTCTTGCTCTTGCAGCAGGTAATGATATTGTAGAATTTACCGAAAACCTGCCTGCTGCCATGCAGGCAGTCAAACAAGCACTTGCCGACAGTATGATTGCTCAGGTAGACCTGGAAGCAAAGGTAAGACGTTCTCTTGCCTTTAAATACTGGCTTACAAGGGCTGAGCAGGTGGAGCCGATTGAGACGGACTCACTACTGCATTATATCAATACTCCTGAGGCTGAAGAGCTAAACAGGGCATTATATGGTGCAGCTCTGACTGGGTTGGTCAACAAGCTGGATAGGCCTCTGAATGAAGTTTTTATGGGACCATCATCTAGAAATGCTACTAGTGCTTTATCAGAAACTGCTTCCGGGGACTTGTCAGAATCCACTTCAGGGGTCTCATTCAGTTCCGCTTCCAAATCCTTATCCGGGACTTCTGTCACACTCTCCTCGGTTAATATTTCGAGCAGCTATGCAGCCGTTTTTGCAGGAGAGTCACCAGTTCTTGAAGGCTATTTCAAAGACAAAGGAATTGATGTTGTTAAGCTTAATGGAACAGCCGCAGACCCGGTTTTGAAACAAGCTCTGAAGTACAAAGCACACATCCTTGTAATTAGCGATGCACAGAAGGTTGACGCTTCAGTAATGGCCAGACTGAATGAAGCCGGTTCAACCATGGTGCTATATATGGGTAATCCTTATCGTTTTTCGCGCGCAAAGGGTGCAAAAGACGCTGATGTGATACTTGTAGCCTACAAGAATAACCACTGGGCCCAGGAGGCTGTAATTGGGTTCTTAGAAGGCGTTATCGAAGCCGATGGTATCTTACCCGTAAGTATTGAGGGCTTTCCGGCAGGTACTGGAATCCGGTTTGATTTTAAGGAATAAGTGTTTTGCCAGAAAGGATCAGACCAAAGTGCCTTCAGCAAAAGCCATGGTTCTCATTGGGAGGTAATAATTGTTGTGGGTATAACCACTCACTACTTTTACACAGTCAAGGGGATATAGATCCAGGAAAATAGACAAATGCTTTGTAGGTATAACAAGAAGGTAATTTGAGAGATTAACCTGCTGGGATATGACATAAAAGAAGCAGACAGGTCACAAGGCCTGTCTGCTTTTTTTGGTGGTATGTAATCAATCAATTACCTTTTCCTTTGATTCTTTTGCATTTGTTGCTGTTGTTTTGCCATTTGTTCAAGACGGGCAGCAAACTTACTCTTCTTCACAGTTTTCTTTTGGTTTGCCTGAATCTTAAGCAGCAACTTTTTGTCATCAACAAAGCGTCTGATTACCATAGTCTGAAGGATGGTGATCAGCGTTGAGATAAAGTAATAGTAGCTCAAACCTGATGAGTAGCTGTTAAACAGGAAAAGGAACATTATCGGCATCATGTACATCATGACCTTCATACCCGGCATCTGGTTGGATGTCTGAGTCATCTCAGAGTTCATCTTGGTATACAGTATGTTTGTTACCGCCATCAGCAGAGTAAAGAGGCTTACGTGTGCTCCGTAGAACGGAATGTTAAACGGCAGATCAAATATCGAGTCGTATGCTGAAAGGTCATCAGCCCATAGGAAGGCTTCTTGCCTTAATTCGATTGATGCCGGGAAGAAGTTGAACATTGCGATAAGTATCGGCATCTGCAGCAATATTGGAATACATCCACCCATTGGATTGACCCCTGCCTTCTTGTAAAGGCTCATAGTTGCCTGCTGCCTTTCCATAGCCTTATCAGCCGGGATCTTTGCATTGATTTCATCGATCTGGGGCTTCAGCACCTTCATTTTGGCAGCCGAGATATACGACTTGTATGTAAGCGGGAATAATACTATTTTGATAAGAATCGTAAGTATCAGGATAATGATACCATAACTGCCGATAAACCTTTCAAGATAATTGAATACAGGTATAACGGCTACGCGGTTAAACCCTCCGAAAATGCCCCAGCCAAGTGGAATCAGCTTGTTAAGTTCGAGGTCTTTTCCGTAATTCTTAAGTACGTAGAATTTATTTGGACCAAAGTAGAAATTGAAGCCCAGTTCCTCATTCTTTGTCAGGTCTAATGGTACAGCGGCCTCTGTCTTGTTATACAGAAGATAGGGACTGTTCTCATCGTTCTCGAAACGACTTTCTACTAAGGCTCCTGAAAACGCATCATCAGCGATAAGTACAGAGGAGAAAAACTGACCTTTAAAGGCAATCCATTTCACCTTAGTGCGCAAATCCTCGCTTTTATCTTTGCCGGCTTTCAGATTGTCAACTTCATCCAGGTAGTACTTATAAGACAAACCTGAATATCTTTGTTCCATTTGCCTTCCCTTTTCAAAGGCAGGCATCTCAACATTCCAGTTGAGATCCAGTGTGCCTCTTGAAGTAGAGATAAACTGACCCAGATTTTGGGTGTTGATATTGAAATCAACCATGTATTCCTCAGCAGGCAGGGTATAGCTGAATTGAAGCTTTTCTCCTGAGTTGCCAGCTATCTCGAATACAATTGTGCTATCGTTTTGGCTAACCTTATTGAAATAAAGATCTGAAGTGTGAAATACTTTGGTGTCGTGTGAAAAGGGGAACCCAAATTTGTTGGCATCACCATCAAACAGGATCAGGGGTTTTCCGTCATAAGTCTTGTATTCCTTGAGTTCGACAGAATAGACACGGGCACCCTTATTTGTTAGTACCAATTTTAACTTTTCGTTTTCTAAGTTGTAGAAGGTTTCTTCCCCTTCTACATATGGCCATAACTGACCGAATTTTTGAAGCCTGAGATCAGAGATCAGAGTATCTTCCACTAGGGGAAGAGTGTCAAGCTTCGCTTCAGCGGCAGCCTTAGCTGCCTTGGCCATTTCTTCCTGTTGGATTGCAAGCTCTACCTGATAGAGTGAATCCCTTTGCCTGCGCATTGCCTCAATCTGTTCGGCATCAGGCTTATTGAAAAAGTAAAAGCCAATAAGAACAACCGTAATAAGAATAAGACCCGTTATCGAATTTCTATCCATCGTATTTTTACCTGAATATGATTAAAACTAAAGATATCAGTTGTCGCCACCCATCGCTATAGCAGCCTTTATAAAGGCCATGAACAGTGGATGAGGATTAAGAACAGTGCTGTTGTACTCGGGGTGGAACTGAACGCCGACAAACCATCTGTGAGTTGGTATTTCAACGATCTCTACCAGACCGGTATCAGGATTAATACCTGTGGCAATCATTCCGTGTTTCTTGAATTCGTCCAGATACTCGTTATTGAACTCGTAGCGGTGGCGGTGTCTTTCCTTGATAAGCTCCTTGCCATATGCTTTATACACATTGCTATCCTTGATAATCTTACAGTCGTAAGCACCCAGACGCATTGTACCACCCTTGTCAGTTATATTCTTTTGATCCTCCATAAGGTCAATTACCGAATGTGGAGTAGCATGATCCATTTCTTTGGAGTTGGCGTTGACTAGCTTAAGAATATTACGTGCAAACTCAATAACACTGCACTGCATACCAAGGCAGATGCCAAAGAATGGGATATTGTTATCCCTAGCATATTTTACAGCTAAGAGTTTGCCCTCAAATCCACGATGACCGAAACCTGGTGCAACAAGAATACCCTTTAATCCTGCCAGTTTCTCGGCAATGTTATCATCCTTGATATTTTCGCTCTGGATGCTGACTATGTTAACCTTGTAGTCATTGTAAGTGGCAGCATGAATCAGAGCTTCTATTATAGACTTGTAAGCATCCTGTAGTTCTACATATTTCCCTACAAGACCTATTTTTACTGTTTTCTTTGCATTCTTTAGTTTGCTAAGGAAGTCCTTCCACTCCTTCATGTCGGGCTCACCCTCGACGGGCAGATTGAGCTTCTCAAGTACTATAGCATCAAGACCTTCTTCCTGCATCTTTACAGGAACTTCATATATTGACTTGACATCTATTGATTGAATTACAGACCTCATGTCAACATTGCAGAAGAGAGCAACCTTCTTGCGGATATCAGCAGAAAGATCCTTTTCGGTACGAAGAACCAGAATATCAGGCTGGACTCCTTCTTCCAACAGTGCCTTCACAGAGTGCTGGGTCGGCTTTGTCTTTAACTCACCGCTTGCAGCAAGAAAGGGAACTAAGGTAAGGTGGATCACCAGGGCTCTGTTGCCAAGTTCCCACTTCAACTGACGTACTGCCTCAATATAGGGTAGGGACTCAATGTCACCAACTGTTCCCCCGATTTCGGTAATAACAACGTCAAACTGATTTTTGGTACCCAGAAGTTTTATCCTGCGCTTTATTTCATCAGTGATGTGAGGAATGATCTGTACGGTCTTTCCGAGAAAGTCCCCACGGCGCTCCTTGTTGATAACAGTCTGGTAAATACGCCCGGTGGTAACATTGTTAGCCTGTGAAGTAGGGACATTCAAAAATCTCTCATAGTGTCCCAGGTCAAGATCCGTTTCGGCACCATCTTCCGTAACAAAACACTCACCGTGCTCATACGGGTTTAAGGTACCCGGATCAACATTAAGATAGGGATCAAGTTTCTGTATGGTCACCTTGTAACCACGCGCCTGCAATAGCTTTGCAAGTGATGCTGATATAATTCCCTTTCCCAGCGAAGAGGCAACCCCTCCGGTAACGAAGACGTAACGAGTATCCGGCACCTTAATCAGTTTTAAAGAATTAAACAACCTATTCCGGCAAAAGCCTGGGGCTTAATCGATTGAATTACAGCCCTTTAAATTGCCGGTTAAACAAATAACATAGTACAAAGGTAGCAAAATCTATTATAATTATTGAAGGTCTTATGGCTGCTGAACAAATAAAAAACAATTAAAAAGGGTGTCATGCACTACATGACACCCCCTAATTTTATTATTCAAGTTATCTTCTTACAGCATTTCCTCAATCATATCTAGCTTTTTGCTAAGCAGCTCCATATTGCGCTTTCCGTTCTCAATCTTGTGCTTGAAATCCCTGATAAGTGCATCTGAGTTCTTGGTCTTTGCAAAGAAACCGATATTGTTTTCCCAGACCACTATGTCACTTTCAAGCTGTCTTAGTTTAAGCACGATCCTATTGCGCTCCTGACCTATCTTTTCTTCAAACTGATTGGAGGCTTTCCAGTTGTCCAGCTTATTGCGGAACTTATGAAGGTTTTTATCAAGTTCATCAAGATTAAGGCGGTCAAATTTTTGATTAATCAGATTGCGGAATTCCTGATTGATACGGTCTTTTTCCTTAAGGGGAACAAAACCGACTTCGGACCAACGACGTTGGAAATCCTGCAAAGCCTTGAATGATTTATCGTTGTCTTCCTGTAACTCAAACTCTGAGAGTTCTTTGAGTATGGCTTCCTTAGCCTTCAGGTTAACAAACTGTTCGCTGTCAATATTTTCAAAGAAGGATTTCTTACGTGCAAAGAAATGATCACAGGCATCCCTGAATCTTTTCCATATAGCATCTGACTGCTTGCGGGGCACCGGACCGATCTCCTTCCATCTCTTTTGTATACGGACATATTCGTCGGTTGCCTTTTTCCAGTCAGAGCTATCCTTCATGGCCTCAGCCTGAATACACAATTCACTCTTTAGCTGAAAGTTGCTTTGCTGGTCTTCCTTATAGTGTTTAAAGAAATCTCTCTTATTGTTGAAGAAGCTATCACAGGCCTTTCTGAATCGATCATAGACCTGATTGTTCTCTTTCTTAGGTGCAAAGCCGATAGTCTTCCATATCTGTTGCAGATCTATAAGTTCCTTGCTCTTTTGCTCCCAATCCCTAGGTGAGTTTATATCAGCATGTGCAATAGACTCTGCTTTTTCACAAAGTTCAATCTTGGCTTCCAGATTCTTTTTGAGCTGGTTCTTCAAAGACTCAAAATGTTCCTGCTGCCTTGCATTGATTTTGTTTGTTGCATCCTTGAAACGTTCCCAAATCTCATCCTTCTTGTCACGAGGTACAGGACCGATTTCCCTCCATAGATCGTGCAACTTCTGCAGGGCCTTAAAGGCCTTGACCGGTGAAGGTTCAAGAAGGAGTTTCTCAGCTTTTTCACAGAGTTCAACCTTGGCTTCCAGATTCTTCTTCAGATCAAGGTCGCGCAATTCATTGTTTATCTTGATATAATTGTAAAAGTTCTCTACATGATGGTGGTAATTCTCCCACATATCCTGCAGTTTGCTCTGAGGTACGGGACCTATCTCTCTCCAACGTTGCTGAAGTACCCTGAACTCCTGGAAGGTATGATCCATTGATTCCTGACGATTGATAAGATCCTTAATACCTTCGATAACTTCATACTTGAGGGCAAGGTTTTTTTCCTTGTTCTGTTCCAGACTTTGACGTTCTTCATCTCGCTTGTTGCGATATTCGAACAACAGGGTTGAGAATTCCTTTTGAAGTTGGTCAGGTTGGGAAATATAAAGTTCAACAGGTTCACCTGATTCTACAAATCTGGCCTTTGCTTCATCATCTAGAATGACTGTAGCTTTATCGAAATGTTGCTTAATGGTTTCAACTTCATCTCTGATAGAGGCCGCCTGATTTTCCCTGATCAGCGTCCTTAGTGCCTTGGTAAGGTCTGCACGACTAAATGTAGAATAGTCCTCTGTGACAGTCTTCTGAGGCGTATCGTCCACTTCATCCCCTTCCACTTCATCCTGATCGGGATTTTCATGATCTTCCGGATATGCCTCAGTTTCTTCCATTACTTGTTCATGGACGTTCAGATTGTCAGAGAGGTCCTTAGGATCGTTAGAATTGGCATCTGCATTCACATTGGTGCCCTCGAAGGGCTCCTTGTTCAGTTCATTTGCTTCCATCACCGTAGGTGTTTGGGGGTGCAACATCTGAGCTTAGTTTAAGCTCTTATTATAATTAGCTTACGAATATATCACATAAAGCGTAATGGTCAAAAGATTTTTTGAAAAAACCTTATTATGCCGATACGGGCTGCTTTACTATCTTTGCAGGAAATTTACAGATATGCGGATTGATATTTTGACCCTCTTTCCGGATATTTTTCAGGGACCCTTCTCTGAAAGTATCATAAAAAGGGCTGTTGAGCAGGGGCAGGCGGAGATAGTCCTGCACGACATAAGGGATTATTCTACTGACAAGCATCACAGGGTGGATGATTATCCTTTTGGAGGAGGGGCAGGTATGGTAATGCAGATTGAACCAATTGACAGGGTGATCTCAAAGCTTAAGAGTGAACGGGACTATGACGAAGTGATTTATATGAGTCCTGATGGCAAGCGTCTTGATCAAAGGATTGTAAACCAACTGTCACTCAAGGGCAACCTGATTATACTCTGCGGTCATTACAAGGGTGTCGATCAGCGTGTTCGGGACAATTTTATCTCCATGGAAATTTCTATTGGTGACTATGTGCTGACGGGAGGAGAGTTGCCTGCAGCCGTTGTTGTAGATTCTGTGGTTAGACTTATCCCCGGAGTAATTTCTGATGAAACTTCCGCACTTTCTGATTCCTTCCAGGACAATCTGCTTGCTCCTCCGGTTTATACCCGTCCTGCTGAATACAAGGGCTGGAAAGTGCCTGATATACTGCTTTCAGGCCATGAGGCAAAAATAGACAGGTGGAGGGAAGAACAGGCTCTTGAAAGAACTAAAAAACTAAGACCTGACATCCTCGGAGAGGATTAGCCTTAAGAACGCGGGGCTTAGGTGGGCTAAGCCGCCGGAACTGCTTAGTCCTTAAAACAGTGCTGTCTGAAGAGGCAATATCTGCAGTTTTTCTCTACCCTGGTCTGCACGAAGGGTATTCCGGGGTTGAACAGTTCCTCAAGCACAGGATTCAACCTTTCCAGAAACTCAGTCTTTACGTTTCCGAAGATTATCGTTTGCTTGTCTATTGTTATCGAACTTGAGAAATTCCTGTCGAAGATTTTGGTAATTGGTATGATACCGGGCTCTATTGAATCACTGCCTGTCATTACGGACTTTATATAGGAATAGAGTAGGGTCTGGAAGATTGCCTTTTTATCTCCGTGTTTTTCATGAGTGAACAATTCCTCGATTTTTGAGGCGCTATTTGAAGCCGATCCTGTCTTGTAGTCCAGTATCCTTGTAATACCTTCCTTTTCGTCGGTTCTGTCAATAATACCTCCAATGTTGACCTTCAGGTCTTTATTGACAGTGTGCGTGATGCCTACTTTTTCTTCGAGGTCCGAAAGTCGGAACGGTGCCTGGTCCTTTTCGATTTCAAGGAAGCGAACCACATACCTGAACAATATCTCATATACTAGTATGTTTTTACCCTGAAGGTCGACAAACTCACTGCCGCTTTGCCTAATAAAGGGGACGCTCTCTTCAAATGCAGAGTTCATTACCTCCCTTATTTTATCCTTGTCGTTAAGCCAAAGTTCGATATTTTCCTTTTGTATCATCTTACCCTTATGCGGGGAATAGATCTGCTCCATTATCCTGTGAAAAAGGATACCGAAGATGCGAGGATCCAGATCCTCGCTTATTGAGTCGGCCTCTCTGATGCGGGCCACATGCTTGTAGAAGAAGCGAAGGGTGCATTCCAGATAATCGCTCATAGCACTGGGCGACAGTTTGCCTTGTCCATTTTCAAGGAATCTGCTCAGTTGAGCCATGACTGCCTCGTCTTTCTCAGCAAACAGTTCCTTTATTGCAGGCACACTGACCTTCTGCTGGGGGGTTTCCATGATGATCTTGCCTGGGTACTCGTAATAGAGCTGTTGCAGGAAGCGGCTCATCTCAGCCTCTTCTGCTCCGGATCCGGTTGTGCTGTAAACAAGTCTGACCTTCTTTGCTCTGTGAATCAGCCTGTAGAAGTAGTATGCAAAGATTGCATCCTGATTATCGATTACCGGCAAATCAAAGGCCTTTCTCAGGTTGTATGGTATAAAGGAGTCAGGTGGTGAACTTTTTGGAAAGACTCCCTCATTCATTCCAATAATCACAAGGTTTTCAAAGTCAAGTGCCCTTGTTTCCAGCAAACCCATGATCTGTAGTCCTTTAAGCGGTTCACCGTTAAATGGTACCGACTGAAAAGCTGCAAGCTTGCGGAACAGAGACTGCCATGTTGTGGGGTTGGGCTGTACCGGTAGCTTAGACAGGATATCTGAGAGCCGTTTTACAGTGGTGAAGAGGCAGTAGATAAACTCCATTTCGAGGCCTTTCTTTTCTCCATGTACATCAAGCTCCTCTACGTCTGAAGCCTGTTTTAAGTTCCCACGACCTGTTTCTATACCAGTTTCAATATCCATACCCCATAGCTCTGCCTCGCCGGATGACTTAGTTGCCTTTACGCTCCTTTCATCTTCATTGTTTTTTTCTGAGGTTGTCTCATGGCCTGCAGTCTTTCCAAACAGTGTCCCTTGTACGGGCAGCTGAGCTTGTCGAGGCCCGCTCCCATCAGGGGCAGGTAGACTGTCCACATTTTGGTCGTCACTGCCCCTAAGATATCTGTATATCAAAGTCAGGATATCCATAAGGTAGGAGGTAAGCTCGTATACGTCCCCGGCCTTTTTGAATAGCTTAGCGCATAAGTTGTTTTCTTTTAGCAGGCTGGCCTCAATAAAGGGGCTGTTATATCTAACCAACCTGCGGGTAAGTTCAAGTGCTGACTGACCCAAAATTCCAAGGATATATTGATGCTGCAGCAGGGCAGTAACATCCCTGTGATAAAACCATGTCTTACCTTCACGTGTCTCCCTACAATTGTTTTGCATAGCCAGCAAAATTTCGGATAGAGCAAAAGCCGGGGTGCTTTTCAGAGGGTAACCCAGGGTGATATTGATACTGGAAAACTTAGAAGGTATGGAACTTAGCACAGGGAAGAGCTGTTGCTCATCGGCCAGAATTACAGCAGTTCTCAGCCCCAACGCTGTCATGTCTTTTTTATTTGCAGATACTTTACCTGACCCAGTTACACCTGTTTCATTGGTTTGCAATCTTCCCGGTTCCTTTAATCCGGATATTGAATCCTTTCCTTTCAGCCATTGTTCTTCTTGTACTGCATTAAGGGAGTTGGATTTGGCAGATGCTGGTGCACCCTTTAGGGAATTATCTGCATCAGGACCTTTGCCTTCTTCGTGTTTGCCTGGAACTATCTGCTCCAGGAAGTCATATACAGCCCCGGCCTGAACCAGACTGTTGGATGCTGCGGTTATCACAATATCGGCAGCCTCCTTGTTGAAAGGATCCTCCCAGTTTTCTGGTGACGGGAAGTCATATATATTATGCTTCATAAAGAGTCCACCCTCATGCATCACTTTCATAGCAGGATTGGATGGATCCTGTTTCTCAGTCAACAGCAGTTGCGGATAATCCCAGAAGAACGAAGCCTTCTGCTGTATCTTTAAATAGTGGAAGATGGTACGCTCGCATTTGTTAAGCGCGTTGAAGCCGGCAAATACAACGCGGTTGAAGGGGATTTCAAGTGACCGCTCATTTCGGGCCTTTTCGGCTAATCTCCTGGCTATCATGCCGCCATAAGCCGTGTTCTGTTCAATTAGTGAGTCCCTGAAATGATCATAAAGCTCGCCCAGTCTGTCCCATACCGACAGGAAACCTGATTGTTGTGGTGATAGTGTTTCGGGATCAAAGGTATTCCAAAAGCTCCTGATAGCCTCTATCTGGTTTTCCGTCAGGTGAGAATAATCCATCTCCATATTCTTAATGGCGGCCAAATTGGCAAACACCTCCCGGGGATTTGCCATATAGTTGTCGATATCGTTGAAATCATTCAACAACATCTCACCTAATGGCAGGAAATCATCTATCGAAATATCTTTTTCACTAATCTTGCAGTATGATTCGTAAAGCTTGAAAACCAGGGTAATGTTGTCGGGTACGGGAGTGGGGTCTATTTGGCCAAAAAAGTCGCTGATTGTCAATATTTTGGGTGCCCAGATAGGCCTGTCGGCAAGCCTTCCCAGATACATGGAAAAATACCTGCATGCCCTGCGGCTTGGGAAGACAAAACAAAATTCGTCCAGATCTGTTAAATGGAAAGTTATATGATACTTTGCTAAGTGTTCGAGGAATGTTTGCATAACTTTGCAATAGTGAGTGAAGCCTTGAAATTAGCAATGTTTTTGTTTTATAGGAAATTTTGGGGCTGGCATTAAAAATATTGTCATCATAAAAGGGGGCACTAGGTATTTATGGATGAATTTTCATTTGTCAGCAATAGCGAAATAGGAGCTATTGAGGCATTGTACCAACAGTATAAGGAGGATCCAGCTTCTGTGGATCCCGGATATCTTAATTTTTTCAAGGGATTTGACTTTGCACTGGCCAATTTGAGCCTAGCAGGCGGGGAAGAGATTGGCAAGGAGTTTAAGGTTATAAACCTGATTCATGGCTACAGGCAGAGAGGACACCTGTTTACCCAAACAAATCCTGTTAGAGCAAGGCGTAGGTACTTTCCTACTCTGGACATTGAAAACTTTGGGCTGGAGGAGGGTGATCTCGATCAGGTATTTCAGGCCGGTATTCAGATTGGTATTGGACCTGCAAAACTGCGGGATATAATACAACACCTCAAAGACACTTACTGTCTTTCGATTGGTGTGGAATTCCTTTATGTCCGTAAGCCAGAAATTGTAGAATGGCTGCGTGATAAGATGGAGAGTGTGAAAAACCTTCCATCGTTTGATGCGGACAAGAAAAAGAGTATTTATCGTTACCTCAAACGTGCAGTAGGTTTTGAAACCTTCGTACACAAAAAATTTGTCGGCCAGAAGCGCTTCTCACTCGAAGGATCAGAAGTTCTTATCCCCGGTGTCAGAGCCCTAATAGACAAGGGCGCACAGTTGGGTGTCAACGAGTTTGTTTTCGGTATGGCACACAGGGGCCGTCTGAATGTTCTTACAAATGTTTTGGGTAAGCCCTATCGCAATGTATTCAAGGAATTTGTTGCTGATGAATATGACGACAACATCTCTCTTGGTGACGTAAAGTATCACCTTGGCTTTGATAATGTCACCGACAGTGGTGACAAGAGGGTTCGCCTTATGTTGCTGCCCAACCCGTCACACTTAGAAACAGTAACTCCGGTTGCTGAAGGATTATCCAGAGCCCGTATAGATCATGGATATAAGGGTGATTACGACAAGGTAGTACCTGTTATTATTCATGGGGATGCTGCAGTTGCTACCCAGGGTGTGGTCTATGAGGTGCTTCAGATGGCCAAGTTGCCGGGTTATATGACAGGAGGAACTATCCATGTTGTTGTAAACAACCAGGTGGGCTTCACAACCAACTACCTTGAAGCACGTTCAAGTACCTATTGTACTGATGTAGGCAAGGTAACCAACTGTCCGGTATTTCACGTCAACGGCGACGATGCCGAGGCCATAGTATATGTATTCGAACTGGCTATGGAATACAGGCAGAAGTTTCACAGCGATGTCTTTATCGATATATTGTCATACAGGAAGTACGGTCATAATGAGGGGGATGAGCCCCGCTTTACTCAGCCTACGCTGTACAAGATCATAGCTTCTCATCCCAATCCAAGAGATATTTATGGACAGCAGCTTATCAGACAAGGTGTGCTGACTGAAGAAGAAATCAGTCAACTCAATGTTGAATTTGAGTCATATCTTGAAGAAGAATTTAAGGCCTCCGAACTTATCAGGAAGATGTCGATAGGTCCCTTTCTTCCCGATCTCTGGAAAGGGTATAAGTATGCCGTCAAAGGCGACTTTGAAGTGACTTATCCGACAGGAGTGTCTAAAGAGCTTCTGCATAAACTCTTTGAGAAGATAAATTCACTTCCCTCGGATATGCAGTTTTTCTCAAAGGTCTATAAGATACTCGAGGATAGGAAAAAACTTGTGGAAAGCAACAAGGTGGACTGGGCGATTGCCGAACTACTGGCTTATGCTACCTTAGTTGATGACGGGCATCCAGTCCGCCTGAGCGGACAGGATAGTGAGAGAGGAACCTTTGCTCACCGTCATGCCAGCTTTACACTTGAGGATATGAACGAGCGCTATATGCCGCTTCGCCATCTTGACAAGAACCCAAATTCCTTCCATGCATACAATTCACCATTGTCTGAATATGGTGTTCTTGGCTTCGAATACGGTCATGCATTGGGAGTACCCAACGGACTCAATATCTGGGAGGCACAGTTTGGTGACTTCACCAACGTTGCCCAGGTTATTATCGACCAGTACATCAGTTCGGCTGAAGAAAAATGGGGACTGATGAACGGCCTTGTACTATACCTGCCTCACGGTTTTGAAGGACAGGGACCGGAGCACTCCAGTGCAAGGATAGAACGCTTCCTTAATTTGTCTGCCCGCAACAATATGCAGGTGGCGAGTCTTACTACTCCGGCTAACCTATTCCATGTGTTGCGCCGTCAGGTAAAAAGTGAGTACCGCATACCGATGGTTATTTTTACGCCCAAGAGCTTACTGAGACACCCTATGTGCGTGTCAACAGTCGAAGATCTTGCCCAGGGAAGCTTCCAGGAAGTGATTGATGACGATAATGTCAACATGACTTCGGTGTCAAGACTTGTGTTCTGCTCGGGCAAGATTTATTACGACCTTCTGGCTCGTAAGCAGGAACTTAATGCAAGGAATGTGGCACTTGTCAGGATAGAACAGCTTCACCCATTCCCACGCAAGCAGGTTCAGGCCATACTCAAAAAGTATGAAAAGGTTAAACTGAGACTGTGGGTGCAGGAAGAACCTGAAAATATGGGTGCATGGAATTATATTCGCAGCATGATGCCAAGCGAAGACCTGGTCCCGGTTGCCCGTATAGCAAGTGCCAGTCCGGCGACCGGACTAGCCGGACTACACATGGTAGGGCAGAGGGAGATCATTGAAAAGGTATTTAAGAGATGCCATTGCGAAAAGAATTTACCATATTGTAATCTGCAATGCATGGAAGGCAAGTCTCGTGAGGAAGTGCTGAAGACGCATTATTATTTCAGTGCAAATCAGAGATTCTCGATCTGATAGGTAACAGACAAAACATACACACGATATGATAGTAGAAGTAAAGCTACCTACTCCGGGGGAGTCAATAACTGAGGTGGAACTGTCCAACTGGCTTGTAGCTGACGGCGATCTGGTTCGCAAGAATCAGGAACTTGCTGAAGTGGAATCCGACAAGGCCACACTCTCAATTGTTGCCCCCGAAAGCGGTAAGATAACTTTTCTTGTTAAGGCAGGAGAGACCGTCAAGGTCAACTCTGTAGCCTGTACTATAGACACATCAGTAGAAGTGCCTGATGCTCCGGCAGCCACGACACCAAAGGCTGCTGCAACTCCGGCTGCTGAGGCAAAATCTGCGTATGCTGTAGAACCAGCGGCTGCAGCCCAGAATAGCAAGACTGCCACGGATTCATCTCCCAAGAATGAGGTTGTCAAGCTCAAAGCAACGCCCCTAGCCCGCAGTATGATGGTTGCAGAGAACCTAACAGCTGATGAAGTTCTTAAGGGACTTAAAAAACTAAGTTCAAAGGAAGTTGAACTGATTCTTGCCCTTCGCGAAGGAAGACTGGATACAGCATCTGTGGCCCAGTCCACCGAAAGGACTGAGGAACGCAAGGCAATGACTCAGTTGCGTAAGCAGCTTAGTAAGCGCCTTGTTAAGGTTAAGAATGAAACCGCTATGCTTACCACCTTCAACGAGGTAGATATGTCGGCACTGATGGACCTTCGTAAGACCTATCAGGATGCCTTCGTCAAGAAACACAGCTTCAAAATAGGACTCAACACCTTCTTCCTTAAAGCGGCGGCTCAGGCCTTGATGAAATACCCTGTTATTAACAGCATGATTGACGGCGAAGATATTATTACACCATCTTACGTGGATATCTCGGTAGCCATGCAGTCACCCAAGGGCCTCCTCGTTCCAGTGATCCGCAACGTTCAGGCAAAGAGCCTGGCCGAGATAGAGCGCGACATGCAGGAAATGGCCGATAAGGCCCGTTCTGCAAAAGTGTCGCTTGAAGAGATGAGTGGCGGTACCTTTACGATTACAAACGGCGGTACCTACGGTTCCATGATGTCAACCCCTCTAATCAATCCACCGCAATCGGCCATCCTAGGTATGCACAATATTGTTGACCGGCCCGTGGCAGTAAAGGGACAAGTAGAAATCAGACCTATGATGTACATAGCCCTCAGTTACGATCACAGATTGATTGATGGGAAGGATTCAGTAAGCTTCCTTGTTAAAGTGAAAAAGTTAATTGAAAATCCGGTTTCTCTGGCCTTTGGCGGGAAGGACCCCGAAGAGGCTCTTCTGGGATTGTAGCCATAGTCTATTGAGACGTCAAAAATTTTCAGCAGATAGTCTGGTCCCGGTATGGATAGATGAGATGGATTCCTGGATTGTATATATTGATAAAAAAAGCGGCCCCGAGGCCGCTTTTTTTTATCTTATTCTGTCAAGACTCTTTATGAGAAGTTCGTCACTCAATATATTTCTCATTGCCAGGAGCAGCAAAACAATTGATACTACCGGCATGACCAGAGGCCAGTTATACGATAGTTCCGCATCAAATAGCTTGGCAAAGTACTTTCCGTAGTAAAAGATCAGTACCGACAAGCCGGCATGCAAGGCCAGATTAATACCACAGATGCGCAGTTGAAGCTGACGGTGTTTGAACAGGAAGATAGTAACCAGAATTAGCAAGAGGGTAGCTATCAACATCAGTTGAAGCGGCAGGGTTCTGCCAATAAGGTCAGAACTTTCTGATGTTTCGAAAAGTCCGTTGTACTTCAGTGCCATAGATGCTGTTGTGGTCTCAAGAAACAGCATGTTGGTAAATAACAGGCTGCCACTAACCAGTAAGGCAATAAACAGATAAAGTGATTGAATTCGCTGGATCATCGCTGGTATTTTTGTTTTGCGTAAAATTAATAAGAATGTGAATATAAGCGGAAATCTGACACATCATATTTCCTGAATATTTATACTTTACAGAATTAATTATATTGATAAATGTTAAATGTCGGAACGCTAATATTCTGAGTTATAAACAACCTTGTTCATAACATTCCTATTGAATTTTGGAAAATTATGTATTATTTTGACTAAAGTTTAATTTCGAGGCATGAAGGCAATAGCAGATTCAGAATTAATTATCAACCCGGATGGCTCGGTATTTCATCTTCATATTAAGCCTGGACAGTTAGCCGGAAAGGTAATTTTGGTAGGTGATCCGGGTAGGGTGCAGACGGTTGCAGGTTTTTTTGATGAGGTGTACCATAAAGGTGATAACCGTGAGTTCGTATGGTGCACGGGCATATACAAAAGGGAGCTGTTTACTGTTCTATCTACAGGAATTGGAACAGACAACATTGATATAGTTTTAAATGAGCTGGATGCACTTGTAAATGTGGATTTTGTCACACGGCTGCCAAAAGAAGAACACAAATCACTTGAGATAGTAAGGATAGGTACCTCAGGTTCACTTCAGGCTGATATTCCTTCCGATTCTTGGGTGCTTAGCGAAAAGGCCTTAGGTTTCGACGGACTTTTAAATTTTTATTCAGGACGTGATGGAATAAGTGACCTTGGTTTTGAGCAGGCTTTTGTCAGTCATAGCGGATGGAAGGCCAACCTTACCAAACCCTATGTGGTCAAGGCTGATAGCAAATTGGTCGGAAAGCTAAAGAGTGACAAGGTTTATCCAGGTGCTACAATTTCAGCTCCCGGCTTTTATGGTCCCCAGGGTAGGGTAATACGCCTCGGACTGGCTATGCCTGACATCAATGAAAGAATAACAGCCTTCAGGTATGGTGAGCAGAGAATATGCAACTATGAAATGGAGTGTTCGGCTATTTACGGACTGTCGGCCCTTTTGGGACACAAAGCAGCTACAGTTTGCGTGATTATTGCAAACAGGCTTGCAGGTACCTATAGCAAAGATTACAAGAAGCAGGTCACCCTGCTTATTGAATATGTTCTGGACAGGTTGAGTGCCAAATAGCTTAACGCATACCAGGTATGGACAGAAACAAAGTACAGGCATTGATATGCTTGCTGGATGATCCCAGCGAAGAGGTCTATTCAACCGTTGAGGGCGAACTGCTCAAAGAGGAGGTTGACATAGTCCCTGACCTTGAAAAGGCTTGGGAGAGTACCGGTGATGCTCTTTATCAAAGGCGTCTGGAAAACCTGATACACACCCTTCAGTTTAAAGACCTCAAATCCCGTATACGCAACTGGCTCTCAGTGTCGGAAGATGATCTACTATATGGAGTTTACCTTGTTGCAAGGTATCAGTATCCCGAACTCAGGTACGAGGAAATAGACAAGAAAGTCAATGCTATTCGTAAGGATGTGTGGTTAGAGCTAAACGATCACCTTACTGCACTTGAGAAGGTAAGGATAATAAACCATATCCTGTTTGACGTCCATGAATTTACACGCAACAATACAAACTTCATGGCTCCGCAAAACAACTTTATTAATGATGTCCTTGACTCACACAAGGGCAATCCGGTGTCATTGTCAGTGATTTATTCTGTAATAGCCCAGCGTTCAGGAGTTCCAGTTTATGGAGTGAATCTTCCGAAAAATTACGTGATGGCTTACCTTGATGAAGGAGGCGACCTTGCAACTGTCAACAGGGGAGAAGAGATCTCCGTTCTTTTCTACATCAATGCGATAAATAAGGGTGCTGTACTGGGCAGAAAGGAGATAGAATACTTCGTTAAGCAACAGAAACTGGAGCCGAGCGACTCATATTATCTGCCCTGCAGCAATAAGGACACAGTACAACGCTTGCTCAACAATCTGGTGTACTCATACGAAAGCAGCAAGCAGAATGAAAAGGCGGAGGAGATCAAAGAACTTTTGTCGCTCTTCGGTGATATCTCCTCCTGATTTTTTATCTGATTCTTACATCAATACCTGTCTCTTCTTTTAGCAGCTCTACTAGTTTGTTTGTGTCTGTATTACCATAGTGATAGGGATACAGCACTTTGGGCTTAATAATTTTTGCTGCATTTGCAGTCATCTCGGGGGTCATTGTGTATGGCAGATTCATTGGAAGAAAGGCCACATCAATATCTTCAAGTTTCTTCATTTCGGGGATGTCCTCTGTATCACCCGCAACATACACCCTTAAGTTGCCAATGTTGATCACATAGCCGTTGCCTATTCCTTTGGGATGGTAAAATTCACCATCAGGGCGCTTGTGTACAACGTTGTAAGCTGGTACAGCCTCGATCAGGATACCGTTCCATGTAATATTCTCACCGTTTGCAATAATATGTCCTGCCTTAACGATCTCGAAGCATACCGGAGTCAGAATGAAATCTGTGCTTTCCTGTTTGATTGCATCGATGGCCTTTAAGTCAAGGTGGTCGGCATGTTCGTGGGTTATAAGTATAAGGTCAGCTTTTGGAAGTGTTGTGTAATCAGTAAGAGTACTGAATGGGTCAATGTGAATAGTCTTACCCTGGTACTGCAGCATCAGGGTTCCGTGACCTACGTGCCAGATCTCAAGTTCCCCCTCACCGGTCTGAAATACTGACTTTTGAATCTGTGACATTCCTGCTGTAATGATGAAAACGCATAGAAATAGTGTGCCTATAATCCTTTTCATGGTGTTCCTTTTTTTTTATTCAAGGGTAAAGGTACAACAATTACAGGATTCCGGTCAATAGGGTCCGGGATAGAAAAAGAGAGGCTGTCCCCACCGGGACAGCCTCTGCTATCTTTGAAACCTACATCATTCTATCCTTTTTGGGGATCGATGTTAGTTTTAGGATTTAAGTTATTAGATACTTGCGATCTTGTCGGATTTGTATTTACCGGCAGCAAGCTTTTCCTTTATCTCAGCAAAAGCCTTGATTGTGTAATCCACATCTTCAAGAGAGTGAACTGCTGTCGGGATAATACGTAGCATAATAACACCCTTGGGAACAACCGGATAAACAACGATAGAACAGAAGATACTGTAGTTTTCCCTAAGGTCCATTGTAAGTTCAGTAGCTTCAGGAATAGTACCGTCAAGGTAGACCGGAGTAACAGGGCTTTCCGTATGACCAAGGTTGAAGCCTTGTTCACGGAAACCTTTTTGAAGGTTATTTACTACGTTCCACAAGTTCTCACGCAGCTCAGGCTTGGTGCGAACCAGTTCCAGACGCTTCAGTGCACCGATTACCAAAGGCATAGGAAGTGACTTTGCAAAGATCTGAGAACGCATATTGTAACGCAGATAGCTTATCACATCCTCACGACCGGCAACGAAAGCTCCAATGCTTGCCATAGATTTTGCGAAGGTTCCGAAGATAAGGTCAATCTGATCAGAAACGCCGAAGTGTTCTGCAGTACCGGCACCTGTCTTACCCATAGTGCCGAAACCGTGAGCATCGTCAACCAGAATACGGAAGTCGAATTCCTTCTTGAGGGCTACGATTTCATCAAGCTTACCTAGGTCACCAGCCATACCAAACACCCCTTCAGTGATTACGAGTACTCCACCACCTTGTTTTTTTGCAAGTTCAGTGGCTCTTTCAAGTTGTTTGTGAAGATTTTCAATGTTATTGTGTGGGAAAACGAAGCGTTTACCCATATGCAACCTCAGACCGTCGATGATACAAGCATGCGACTCAGAGTCATATACGATAACATCGTTGCGGTTTACCAAAGTGTCGATAATTGAAATCATACCCTGATAACCGAAGTTGAGAAGATAAGCATCTTCCTTGCCGACAAAATCAGCCAGCTGAGCTTCAAGTTCCTCGTGCTTGCTGGTATGTCCTGACATCATCCTGGCACCCATAGGATAACCCAGACCATATTCCTTGGCAGCATCGGCATCAGCCTTGCGAACCTCAGGGTGGTTGGCCAATCCAAGGTAGTTGTTCAAACTCCAGGTAAGTACTTCCTTACCACGAAACTTCATTCTCGGATGAATCTCCCCTTCAAGTTTGGGGAACATGAAATAACCATGGGCTTCTTTACCATATTGGCCCAAGGGGCCCATACTTGTGTGTATCTTATCAAAAATATCCACGTTAATAAGGTTTTAATTATTTCTAAGGCAAAGGTAATCTTTTTTATATATTCACCTTAGTCGCCAAGGGTTTTTTATTTTTTCCGGTATTTGCCTGCATATGCCTTAAAAGATGGTCTGAATTTTGCTTATCCTTGTAGTGCTATGACCCGCTATGGTCATAGTGCTATAAATTAAAGAAATCATTTATTGGGGAATTACGTGGAATTATCTATTTTTGCAGGATGTTTCCAGGTATAGCTCCTGTTGAAAAACTTCAGAAGAAAACTATGAATAAAAGTCAGCTTGTAAGGGGAGTACTTTGTGTTAGCTTGTTAATCTTGAGTGCTTCATGTAGTGAGTATCAGAAGCTTGTAAAGAGCACTGATACTGATTTGAAGTTTGAGAAGGCATTGGCATACTACAATAATGGGGATTATAAAAGAGCTGCAACTCTTTTCAGTGATGTGACGAGGAACTACCGTGCTACTGAAAAGGGTGAGATAGCAGACTTCATTTATGCAGACTGTCTTCTCAAAACTAAGGACTACATGATGGCAGGTCATTACTTCACTGTTTTCGTCCAAAGCTATCCAAACAGTCAATATACTGAAGAGGCACAATACAATGCAGCATATTGTAGTTACAAGCAATCCCCCACGGCCCGTCTGGATCAGACTGAGACTAATAAAGCTCTGGAAGGGTTTCAGCTATTTATAAATCTCTTCCCCGATAGTAAGAGGACTAAGGATGCAACAATGCTGATGGATGAGTTGCGTGACAAGCTGGCATACAAAGCCTACCTGAATGCAAGAACGTACTATGATATGGGATCTTACCTGGGTAATAACTATCTTTCTGCAGTTATTACAGCCCGTAATACCCTTGACGATTTCCCCGATACAAAATATAGGGAAGAGCTTTCCTTCCTAATCCTTGATGCCAAGTACAAAGAGGCTATCAACAGCATTGAAGCCAAAAAGGACGATCGTCTCAGGGATACTCTTGATGAATACTATTCTTTTATAAATGAATATCCTGAAAGTGCGTATCTTGCGAATGCTAACAAGATCTTTCAGGACGTTACAAAGTTGCTTAAATAAGTAATCAATAGTCTTAATTATAGTTTGCAGATATGGATTTCAAAAAGTCAAAAGCTCCGGGAAACACAATTACCTACGACACCCGTAAGCTAAGTGAGCAGACAGGCAATATCTATGAAACAATCAATATTATTGCCAGACGTGCTAACCAGGTTGGGGTCGAGATGAAGGAAGAGCTTAACCGTAAGCTCCAGGAGTTTGCCTCCTATACTGACAACCTCGAAGAGGTGTTTGAAAACAGGGAGCAAATAGAGATATCACGCTTTTATGAGAGATTGCCCAAGCCTTCTGCTATAGGTGTTGAGGAATATCTCGATAACAAGATCTATTACCGTAAACCCGGTAAGGGCGAAAAGGCAGAGTCAGCCGAATAAGTCCCCTTATCACTTCTAAGCCTGAAGATGCTAAAAGGGAAAAAGATAGTACTTGGAGTAACCGGAAGCATTGCAGCCTACAAGGCTGCATTACTGCTCCGGCTTCTTGTTAAAGAGGGAGCAGAGGTACAGGTTATAATAACCCCTGCCGGCAAGGAATTTATTACACCGGTCACCCTCTCAGCTCTTTCAGGTAAACCAGTACTTTCCGAATTCTTCGGGGCCAATGACGGTACATGGCACAGCCATGTTGATTTTGGAATCTGGGCTGATGCAATGCTTATTGCACCGGCCACGGCCTCAACCCTCGCCAAGATGGTCAATGGTCTGGCTGATAATCTTTTGGTGGCTACCTATCTTTCCGCTCGCTGTCAGGTATTTATTGCTCCTGCAATGGATCTTGATATGTTCAGCCACCCTTCGACAGTCAACAATATTGAAAAGCTTAGGTACTACGGCTGTGAGGTTATTGAACCCGGTGTAGGTGAACTTGCAAGCGGACTGTTGGGCAAGGGAAGGATGGAGGAACCTGAGGCTATCGTTGAAAGACTGAAATCGTATTTTGCCACTAAGGAGAGCAAGGGTATACTGTCAGGCAAACACTTTCTGGTTAGTGCAGGTCCAACCTATGAAGCAATAGACCCTGTGAGGTTTGTAGGAAACTACTCTTCAGGTAAGATGGGTTTTGCGATAGCTGAGGAATTGGCTTCACGTGGTGCCCTTGTGGACCTTGTCTGTGGACCGGTAAGCCTGAAAACAAAGAACTCCAATATCAACCGTATCGATGTTCACTCAGCTCTTGAGATGCATAAGGAGTGTCTTGCACTCTTTCCAAAGGTTGATGGTGCTGTTATGTCTGCTGCTGTAAGTGATTATCGTCCCGAAAGGGCTGAGGAACAAAAGATAAAAAGATCAGGGGAGGAGATGGTACTCAAGCTGGTACCAAACCCTGATATAGCTGCAGATTTGGGTAAGATCAAAAAGCCGGGACAGATACTTGCAGGTTTTGCACTTGAAACAAACGACGAGGAGGCCAATGCCCGCAAAAAGCTTGAAAGCAAGAACCTTGACTTTATTGTTCTTAATTCCCTGGCAGAACAAGGAGCTGGCTTTATGGTAGATACTAACAGAATTACTATTATTGGAAGGGATCAGGTCACCGACGACCTTCCACTCAAGCCAAAGGTTGAACTTGCGGCTGACATAGCTGCCTATATAGAGCGATTACTTATTCGCTCACAGGGAGTAAGCGTCTGAAAAACAAATCCGAACCATGAAGATCCGGAGCATAATATACAGGTCTGCATTACTGCTTTTTCTTGCAGGGCAGGGCTTCTGCAACAATGTCGGAGCGCAGGAATTGAGATGCATGGTGCAGGTGGTGGCTCCGGGAGTGCAGGGTACCAATCGCGGAGTATTCGAAACACTTCAGACTGCAATAATGGAGTTTATGAACGGCCAAAGGTGGACCGAACACCAATACACGTCTGCTGAACGCATAGACTGCTCCATCCTGATCAATATAAGGGAAATGATAGGTTCCGACGAGTTCAAAGGCACCATCCAGGTGCAATCCCGTCGTCCTATATACAGCACATCTTTCAATTCACCGGTACTCAATTATCTGGACCAGAGTTTTCACTTCCGCTACATGGAGTTTGAACCCCTGGTGTTTAATCCCACTAATCTGGAGTCCAATCTGGTTGCCATCCTTGCATACTATGCCTACGTAATAATTGGTTACGATTATGATACCTTCAGTCCGATGGGTGGTACTCCTTATTTCAGGGAAGCCGAGAAGATAGTGAGCACTGCCCAAAGTTTCCGTGAAGCAGGATGGAAGTCATTCGAAAGTCCACGCAACAGATACTGGCTTGTAGAAAATTTGCTTAACGAGTATCATGTGCCGCTACGCAACTGTTACTATCAATATCACAGGCGCGGGCTGGACAGAATGGCTGAGAAACCTGAAGAGGGACGTTCAAACATACTTTCAGCGGTAGAACAACTGCCCAGGGTTACCAGGCAAAGACCCAACTCCTTTGCTATGGCGCTCTTTGCTACTGCAAAGAGCGATGAGTTAGTAAGTATCTTTTCCGGTGGACAGATGATGGAAAAGGGTAGGGCAGTTGAGATCCTTACCGAGATTGATCCGTCCAATTTAGACAAATACCAAAAGATTAAAGAGGAAGGCAAATTGTAAAGAGAAATCCCTATGCTATTCCATCTTTCAATAAATAACTATGCTCTGATCGATTCAGTGGAAATTGAATTTGACAGAGGTTTCACCGTGATAACCGGTGAAACCGGAGCTGGTAAATCGATTATGCTCGGAGCTTTGGCGCTGATACTTGGACAGCGTGCCGATACTTCAGTTATCAGGAATAAGGACAGGAAGTGCGTTGTTGAAGCAGGTTTTGATTTAGCAGATTACAGCTTGGAAGATTTTTTCAAGACCGAGGATGTTGATTACGATACCAAGACATATATAAGGAGGGAAGTACTTCCGGAGGGTAAGTCAAGGGCTTTTGTGAATGATACCCCCGTTACCCTCCAGTTTCTCAAGACTCTTTGCGAACGACTAATAGATATTCATTCACAGCATCAGAACCTGCTGCTTGGTGATTTCAAGTTTCAGCTTGCAGTAGTTGACAATGTTGCAGCAAATGATGCAGAGCGCAATGCTTACCGTAAGGAGTATCACAACTATAGACAGCTTCAAAAGGATAGAGGCAAGCTGATTGAACTAAACGAGAAGCAGAGATCTGACCGCGACTACTGGGATTTTCAGGTGCAACAGCTAAGTGAGGCTCGTCTTGTAGATGGTGAGCAGGAAGAGCTTGAGCAGGAACTGGAACGACTGATACATATCGAAGAGATTAGGAGTGCCCTGGCCATGGCCGACGGATTGCTTAGTACGGGTGAATCACCTGTAAATGACAGGCTCTACATGGTTCAGACAGAAATCGAGAAGATAGAGTCCTGGCTGTCAGGGGGAAGCGAACTGGCAGAAAGGCTCAGATCTGTATATATTGAACTTAAGGATATCACTTCAGAGGTAGGCAGGATAGCAGCAGACCTTGAATTCGACCCACAAAGGCTCAATTTTGTACGCGACAGACTGGATCTGATCTATTCGCTTCAGCAAAAGCACAAAGTTGGCAGTGTAGGCGACCTTATTAAAATACATACTGACCTGCAGAGTAAGCTTAATGCACTTGATGCCTTTGATGAGGAAATTGAAAAGCTGGATCGTCAGATTGCCCAAAGCGGGGCAAAGCTTGATAAGGCCGCCGAAGTGCTTGGTAAGAGCCGTCGAGGGGTCTTTGAGACCCTGACGAAGAATATTGAAGGTAACCTGGCTGAACTAGGCATGCCATATGCTAGGTTTGTTGTCGATTGCCGTGAGGCGGATGATTACTGTGAGGATGGCAGGGACGTGATACAATTTTTGTTTTCAGCAAACAAGAACAGTGATCTTTGCGAGATACCCAAAGTGGCATCCGGAGGTGAGATGTCAAGACTTATGCTTTGCATAAAGGCCTTGCTGTCAACAGCTAAAGGACTAGCCACAATAATATTTGATGAAATAGATACCGGTGTATCGGGCGAGATAGCCGACCGTATGGGCCGTATTATGAAGGAGATGAGTCGTAACATACAGGTAATCAGTATAACACACCTGCCTCAGATAGCCGCAAAAGGCATATCCCACTTTAAGGTAAGCAAGCGAGATACCGAAAAACTTACAGTCTCGGAAATCAAAAAACTTAACAGCGAAGAAAGAGTGTTTGAAATAGCCGGAATGCTCAGTGGATCAGAGCTTTCAGAGGCTGCTCTTATCAACGCAAGGGACCTCATGAGCTAATTCTTAACAAGACTTATTAAACACTATTGGCTTTTTACTCTTTATATCTGGAGTAATAAGTCTTATATTTGTTGCCTCAAAATTAAATTGAAAAAAATGGGATGTAATCTATTAAAAGGTAAGAGGGGTATAATTTTCGGTGCCCTGAATGACATGTCAATAGCCTGGAAGGTAGCAGAGCTTGCACATGAAGAAGGTGCAATATTTACACTTTCCAACACCCACATTGCTTGCAGGATGGGTGATGTAGTGGAACTGGCAAAGAAGACCAACTCAGAACTTATCCCAGCCGATGCCACCAACGTTGAGGATCTCGAAAATGTATTCAAGACCTCTATGGAAGTATTGGGTGGCAAGGTAGATTTTGTTCTGCACTCAATAGGAATGTCACTCAACGTTCGTAAGAAACGTGTTTACAATGAGCTCGACTACAACTTTCTGTCAAAGACACTGGATATCTCGGCCATCTCTTTTCATAAGATGATACAGACAGCTTACAAGCTGGATGCAGTTAATGAGTGGGGTTCTATCGTAGCCCTTTCATACGTTGCAGCACAGCGTACATTGTATGGCTACAATGATATGGCTGATGCAAAGGCCTTGCTTGAATCTATAGCTCGTAGCTTTGGATATATCTATGGACGTGAAAGAAAGGTTAGGATTAATACTATAAGCCAGTCGCCAACTATTACAACTGCTGGTAGCGGAGTAAAGGGAATCAACAGTCTGATAGACTTCTCTGACCGTATGTCACCGCTGGGTAATGCTGATGCACTTGACTGCGCAAAGTACTGTGTAACCATGTTTTCTGACTACACCAAGAAGGTTACCATGCAAAACCTATTCAATGACGGTGGTTTTTCAAGCATGGGTATGAGCCTCAGGGCTATGAATCAGTACAATAAAAGCTTTGATCCTGAGGATCTTGCGGAAGAAGGGTCTGAGATTTGATATATGCGTATTAATACTGAATTTTGACTCCAAACCAGACTTTATTCCTGCTATACAGATAGGATAATTTCCGTGATAAGGGGGTAAAATGCTGATATTAAACTAAATAAAAAGCCGCCTATTTTAGGCGGCTTTTTTTATTACCCCATGTGGCAAATTTTCATATTGTTACAAAAGGGCGTAACTTTGTGTTGCTTTTATTACAAATCAAAGGTTTTTTGCTTTTGATTTGTGTTATTGAAAAACCAAGCGCATGGATAAGTATCAAATCAATCATTTGGATGAACTGGAAGCTGAGTCAATATTTGTAATTCGCGAGGTGGCTGCTCAGTTTGAAAATCCCCTTATGCTCTTTTCAGGGGGTAAGGATTCGATAGTGATGTTTCACCTGGCAATTAAAGCTTTTTTTCCAGCAAAGCTGCCTTTCTCCCTGCTTCATATTGATACGGGACACAACTTTATCGAGACCCTTGAATACCGGGACTGGCTAATGGAGAAATACGGAGCTACCTGTCTGGTGCGCTATGTCCAGGATTCCATTGACAAGGGTCGCGTAGTTGAGGAGACCGGCTTTAATGCAAGCCGCAACAAGCTACAGACTGTAACTCTGCTGGATGCTCTTGAGGAACTTAAGTGTGATGCAGCCATGGGGGGTGGTCGCCGCGATGAGGAAAAGGCAAGGGCCAAGGAACGTTTCTTCTCTCACAGGGATGAGTTTGGCCAATGGGATCCCAAGAATCAGCGTCCTGAGCTATGGAATCTTTTTAACGGCCGAAAGAATACAGGCGAGCACTTCAGGGTTTTTCCGATAAGCAACTGGACTGAGATGGACGTTTGGCAATATATCTATCGTGAGGGTATAGCACTGCCTTCACTCTACTTTACTCATAAAAGGGAGGTCTTTGAGAGAGATGGCGTGATTATGGCTACTGCTCCCTATATGAAACTGAGGGAAACGGAGGTGCCACGTGAGATGGATGTGAGATGTCGTACCATTGGTGATATTACCTGTACCGGACTAACTCTTTCGACAGCCAATTCCCTGGAGGATATTATTCAGGAGGTTGCTGCCTCCCGGGTGACCGAGCGTGGTGGTCGTGCTGACGACAAACGTTCGGATGCAGCTATGGAGGACCGTAAGCGGGAGGGTTATTTTTAATTAATTCAATCGACTGTTATGAGCGGAAAAGATACCGGATATTTGAATATGGAGCTGCTGCGCTTTACAACGGCAGGCAGCGTTGATGACGGCAAAAGCACTCTTATCGGCCGACTCCTTTACGACTCAAAGGCAATCTTTGAGGATCAGCTAGAGGCTATTGAAAGGGCAAGCAAGAAGGCAGGTGGTGAGCAAATCAACCTGGCCCTGCTGACTGACGGACTTAGGGCTGAAAGGGAACAAGGTATTACTATTGACGTTGCCTATAGGTATTTTGCCACTCCCAAGAGGAAGTTTATTATAGCCGATACTCCCGGACATATTCAATACACCCGCAACATGGTGACCGGGGCTAGTACTGCAAATGCTGCGATAATACTTATAGATGCTCGTCAGGGTGTACTTGAACAGACAAGGCGTCATGCCTATATTGCCTCACTGCTTCAGATCCCCCACCTTATCATCTGTGTAAATAAGATGGACCTTGTTGAGTACAAGGAAGAAGTTTTTTCAGGAATAAAGAAGGATTTTGAAGCTATAGCTTCAAAGCTATCAGTTAGAGACGTTCGCTTTGTGCCTATTAGTGCGCTTGAAGGCGACAATGTAGTGACACGCAGTACCAACATGGACTGGTATGACGGACCGACCCTTCTCTATATTCTCGAGAATATCCATATCGGAAGTGATATTAATAAAGAAGATTTCCGCTTTCCTGTACAGTTTGTTATTCGCCCTCAGTCTAAGGCCTGGCCCGATTACCGTGGCTATGCCGGACGTATTGCAAGTGGTGTGATTTCAGTCGGTGACAGAATTACAGTACTGCCCTCGGGATTTTCATCCAGAGTTCAGGGAATTAATCTTGAAGCAGCCACTTTGGACAAGGCATTTGCTCCTCAGTCAGTTGCCATAACACTTGAAGATGACATCGATATTAGCCGTGGTGATATGATTATCAAGGAATCAAACGGCACACCTCCACGTGTGGAGCAGGATCTTGAAGTTATGATCTGTTGGTTTAACGAACGACCACTTGTTCCCGGCGGCAAGTATGCACTCAAGCACTCAAGTGCTGATGTACGTTGTATGGTCAGGGAAGTAAAATACAAGATGGATATAAGTAATCTTGAGAAGAATCAGGATGATCTGACAGTCAAAATGAATGATATTGCACGAATCTCATTACGCACCACAAAACCTTTGTTTGTTGACTCTTACAAAACCAATCGTATCACCGGAAGCGTGATCTTGATTGATGAAGGCACAAATGAAACAGTTGCTGCGGGAATGATTATTTAAGACCTAAGCCTTTATTTGTTAACCTCCAAATCGGAAGCCGGGTGGGCGTTTTAACGCCTCCCGGTTTTTTAAGACATACCAGGCAGCATCTCGATAAGCGGAGTAAGTATACTTTGCGTTTG
>CAYNFX010000004.1:20227-49771 GCA_964396555.1 uncultured Alkaliflexus sp. | reverse complement strand
TTATCCTGGTGTCAATTCTTATATCTTTCACCGGGCTGCGTGAGTATATCCCCGGCTACCCCGATGGCAATGAGAGGTTGTTGATAGTACGCAATGCGCAACGCGTCGACTCTCTGATTGTAGAAATCGAAAAGAGGGACAAATTCATACAAAACTTTCAGGCAATCGTCAGGGGAGAGATGCCGGAAACTGCAGAAGACATAAAGAATAAGACTGATGCTGCGAATAGCAATTCGTCCAACAGAGAAATAGCTTTTTCCCGTTCTGAACAGGATTCGCTGTTTAGGATACAGATAGAACGTGAGGAGCGTTTCAATCTCTCGGTAAGGGAAACACCCCAGAGAGATATAGCACTTGAGAGTGCCTTCTTTGTTAGCCCTATCAAGGGAATAGTCGTCAATACTTTTGGAGAAACAAGCGGACACTACGGGGTTGACATTGTTGCATCACCAGGTAGCAGGGTTTCATCTGTTATGGATGGGATGGTTACCTTTGCTGGTTGGACTGTAGAAACCGGCTATGTAATACAGATACAGCACCCTAACAACCTTATATCTCTGTACAAGCATAACGAAATAATACTCAAGGAGGTGGGACAGTCTGTAAAAGCAGGAGAAGCGATAGCCAGAGTCGGCAATTCAGGAGAACTTACAACAGGACCACATCTCCATTTCGAACTGTGGTACAATGGTTTGCCTTTGAACCCTGTTGACTACATATCTTTCTGATTCGGGCTACTGCCATCTCATCTGCCAAAACCTTTGATTTCATGCAAAAGAACATAGCTATTCTTGGCTCAACGGGCTCTATAGGTACCCAGGCACTGGACGTTATAGAATCTCACCCTGACCTTTTCTCAGTTGAAGTTCTTACTGCCAATAATAACACAGACCTGCTAATACAGCAAGCTTTAAAGTACAAACCCAATATAGTTGCTATTGGCAACAAGGATCTTTATCCTTTACTTAAAGAGGCGCTTGCCAATGAACCTATCAAGGTATATGCAGGTCATGAAGCAATAAGCCAGGTGGCAGCGACTGGCACTGTAGATATGGTTCTGAGTTCACTTGTTGGGTTCTCTGGTCTGCTACCTACAATCAGGGCTCTTGAAGCTGGAATCCCTGTTGCTCTGGCCAACAAGGAATCCCTTGTGGTGGCTGGAGACATAGTTATGGAGCTGTCCCGTAGGCACAACGCACCTGTAATTCCTGTTGATTCCGAGCACAGCGCCATCTTCCAGTGCCTGCAAGGCGAACAGCATAATGCAATTGAAAAAATTACACTCACTGCATCCGGTGGGCCTTTCAGAGGCAAAAACGTAGAGTTTTTGCGCAAAGTAACTCGTTGCCAGGCTCTCAACCATCCCAACTGGAAGATGGGCGACAAAGTAACGATTGATTCTGCATCACTTATGAATAAAGGGCTTGAAGCCATTGAGGCCAGATGGCTTTTCAATCTTACTCCCGACCAGATAGATGTGGTAGTTCACCCTCAATCCATAATACACAGTCTGGTTCATTTTATTGACGGATCTGTAAAGGCCCAGATGGGCCTCCCAGACATGAGGCTTCCAATACAATATGCCCTTGCATATCCCGACAGATTGAAGAGTAATCTACCACGGTTCGATTTCTCCGCTTATCCTGAACTTACATTCGAAAAAGCAGATATCAAGGTCTTTAGAAACCTTGCAATGGCATTCGAGGTAATGCGTCAGGGAGGTAATATGCCATGCGCAATGAATGCCGCCAACGAGGTGGCGGTTGACGCCTTCCTTAAAGGAAAGTCTGGCTTTGTCGAGATGTCCTCAATTATTGAACAAAGCATTGCCAAATGCAGTTTTATTGCCAAGCCTTCATTTGACGATTATGTAGCCACTGACAGGGAGGTTCGCGCCATTGCTTCATCCTTCGTTAGAATGTAATGTTCCCACGGGCTTTCATGGCTGAAGGAAAAGATTATCTTTGCATACTTGTTAAAATTAATACATAAATAGATGGACACACTGATCAGGGTTATTCAGCTCATTTTGAGCCTTTCATTATTGGTCATCCTACATGAGTGCGGACACTTCTTTTTTGCACGTTTGTTCAAAGTAAGGGTGGAAAAGTTTTACTTATTCTTCAACCCATGGTTTTCTCTATTCAAATTCAAAAAGGGAGATACTGAATATGGTATAGGATGGCTGCCCCTGGGCGGTTATGTCAAGATAGCAGGCATGATAGACGAGTCCCTGGATACTGCGCAACTGGCACAGGAACCCCAACCCTGGGAATTCAGATCAAAACCGGCATGGCAGAGGCTTCTGATAATGGTAGGCGGCGTTGTAGTGAATTTTATTACGGCAATAATATTATTCTGGCTGATCCTCTTTAAGTGGGGCGAAACATACATACCTGCCGAAAATGCTAAATACGGACTTATGTTCCACCCCGTGGCTCACGAGATAGGGCTGGTGGATGGAGACCGTATCCTCGAAGTTGGCGGAGTTAAAATTGAGACCCTTGGAGATATAGCCTCAGGCATTCTTATTGACAATGCTTCAACATTACTGGTTGAAAGAGGAGATTCCCAGTTCGTCCTGCCTGTACCTGAATCCTTCAAGTCAGAGATTATTGGCAGGGAAGTAAAGCAACTGGCTACCTTCCAGTTTCCTGCAATCGTCGATTCAACTATGCCCAACAGTCCGGCTTATAAGGCAGGTCTCATTAAGAATGACCGCATTGTAAAAATCGATACTGTCTCCACTCCATTCTTCCATCAGTTTTCAGCAACTCTAGCAAGCTATGCAGGCTCATCAACCAACATTACTGTTGAAAGGGATGGTCAACAACTTCAATTACCTGTAGATATTGATAGTAACGGTAAGCTGGGCTTCTTTCCCAAAACCACGGGAAGTCTGCTTGGAACCCGTGTGACTAACTACAGCCTGTTTGAGGCCTTCCCTGCCGGAATTGAAAGGAGCATTTCAACTCTTACCGCTTATGTAAAACAGCTTAAGCTTGTATTCACTAAAGAAGGTGTTAAGCAACTTGGTAGTTTCGGAACTATCGGATCACTCTTCCCAACAATATGGGATTGGCAGACTTTCTGGGTAATGACAGCTTTTTTGTCAATTATTCTTGCTTTCATGAACATCCTACCCATACCCGCACTTGATGGTGGTCATGTTCTCTTCCTTCTATACGAAATGATAACAAGACGCAAACCATCTGAGAAATTTTTGGAAAACGCTCAGGTAGCAGGTATGATATTGATTTTACTACTATTAATCTTTGCAAACGGAAATGATTTGCTTAGGTGGTTGGGAAAATAATACCCGGGTATTTGTATATTTGTTAAAATAAAGCTTTTAGATATGACACCTGTAATATTTTTCCTCGGAATGGTAGGCGGATGGCAGCTAGTCATCATTGTCGTAGTAGTTTTGATCTTATTTGGTGGTCGTAAGATTCCCGAGCTTATGAAAGGACTTGGAGAAGGACTAAGGGAATTTAACAAGGCAAGGAATGCCAAAGATGAAGAATCCGACAGGAAGAAAGACAAGAAGTAATATCTGTCCCACATATTTACTTTAAACCAATAGGATAATGAAAGCATTAAAATACTCCGCTTTAATACTTGTTACTTTAGCTCTTACCATTGCTTCCTGCAAGAACGAAGATGCTCACAGGCCCAATGTAATTGGGGCTCTTGGTGAGATCCTTGTTGTAATGGAAGATGACTATCGCGAAGGCCCTGCAGGAGACTCATTGATGGCCATCCTTAAGCAGCCTATAGTAGCACTCCCACAAAATGAAGCTCTTTTTACGGTGCTTTCGACTCCTCACAAGGGATTTGCCGGGACTATGCGAACATATCGCAGCATTATCATAGTAAACCTTGGACCCAAAGTAGAGGAAGAGGGAATTAAATATTACTCTACAACTCAATATGCTAAAGATCAAAGCCTGATCCAGATCAACGCAAAGACGTCCGAGAAATTCTATGAGATCCTAAGCCAGGAAGAAATCAAGATACTAAGTTACCTGTTGAGACGAGAGCGTAGTCGCATTCATGCTTCATTTAAATCCATTGCTGACATGGCGCTTACAGATATGGTCAGGGATCAGTGGGGTGCTTCTATGCTTATCCCCAACATTATGAGAAAGCACTCAAAATCAAATGAGTTCACCTGGATGTCATATGAAACGCCAAAACTAAGCCAGGGTATCATGATCTACGATTTCGATTATATCGGAGAAGGGACTTTCTCACGCGAATACATACTCAACAAAAGGGATTCCATTCTTCGCTATAATATCCCAGGTCCCTCAGATGGTTCATATATGACTACTGAAAAACAATTACCTGTAACCTACAAACGTTTTACCCTCAATGGCCATGAGGCCATTGAAATGAGAGGTCTCTGGAAGGTTGAAGGTGACCTGATGGGAGGCCCCTTTCTCCTTTTTGCCCACTACGACAAGGACAACAACCGTGTACTTGTAACAGACGGTTATGTATACTTACCGGAAGAACCCAAAAAAAGAAACTATGTATGGCAGCTTGAAACCTTGTTTCACACTGTAACATTCCCGGGTGACAATACAGACGGAAAGTAGAAAGCTGCTTTTGAAAGCCTACAGCTATTAGTGTATGACAATGTCAGTAGATAATATTAAATCAGATAAAATAAGCGAGGGTGCTAGTGTAATTTACATCTGCTCCTCAGTAGCTCAGATAGAAAAGGCATTGCTTTCCGAAAAGGAACTTGCCTATATAAGAGATAAAAAAAACAAGAATGCCGATGCCGATCTGTTTGTATTTGACAGATTAGGTTCAGTTGCCGCAGTCCTTTTCCGCGAGGAAAAGGACACGCAGCATGAGCAAATGGAAGCCTTGCGCCGAAAGGGAGCCAAGCTATTCGAAAAGCTTAAAGACGAACAAATCGCAGAAGTCTCACTTGCAGACCAAAGTGATGAGCCGCACATGCTCCTGGCACTTGCAGAAGGAATAATGCTGGCAGGCTACCAGTTTTCGAAATACAAAACAGAAAAGAAGGAGCCCTATGCACTTCGGTTAAATATCGTTGATAACAAGATCAGCCTTCAGGAAATCACTGAGCTTAACAATGTAACTAAGGCAGTCTTCCTCAGTCGTGATCTTGTAAACGAGCCTGTAAGCACCCTTAATGCAGAAAGACTGGGCCAGGTAATACTTGAAACAGCACAGAAGTATGGCTTTGAAGCAGAGGTCTTCAACAAGAAAAAGATTGAGTCCCTCAAGATGGGAGGTCTTCTGGCTGTTAATCAGGGAAGCGTGGATCCCCCAACATTCTCAGTACTTGAATGGAAACCCGAGAATGCCAGTAACACTAAGCCAATAGTGCTAGTAGGTAAGGGTGTGGTGTTCGACACCGGAGGCACTAATCTCAAGACCCCTCCCGGCAGTCTGGACACAATGAAATGTGACATGGGGGGTGCTGCGGCGGTCATTGGCGCTCTTGCAGCAATTGCGGCAAACAAGCTGCCGGTATATGTAATAGGCCTTATTCCGGCAACAGACAACCGTATAGGTGGCAACGCTTTGGTGCCAGGTGACGTTATTACAATGCACAACGGAACTACTGTTGAGATAATGAATACAGATGCTGAGGGAAGGCTAATTCTTGCCGATGCCCTTAGCTTTTCAAAGAAATATGAACCGCAACTGGTCATAGATCTGGCTACCCTAACAGGAAGTGCGGTCATGGCTATAGGTTCCCATGGCACAGTGGCCATGGGCACAGCAACTGAAGACGTGAAGCAATTACTAACTATTGCTGGCGATAAGGTATGCGAGCGTCTTGCGTGGTTCCCATTTTGGAAAGATTATGACGATGCTCTCAAATCTGAAGTTGCCGATATGAAGAATATTGGAGGACGTGAGGCCGGAGCTATTACTGCGGGCAAATTCCTTTCCAGATTTGTTGATGCACCATGGGTCCACCTTGACATAGCAGGACCAGCATATATTGAGAGAAAAGAACATTATAAAGGAATCGGAGGAACTGGTGTAGGAGTTCGTCTCCTCTATCGCTTCCTTAAAGACAGTATGGCATAACAGGACTCCGGCTGCATTTTATCAGTTGGCAAATAAAAAAAGTATGAGCAACGAAAGACTTAAAGTAGCCATTTCGCAGGGCGATATCAACGGGATAGGCTATGAGGTTATATTTAAAGCCCTTGCCGATCCTGCCATTTTAGACATATGTACCCCTGTGATCTATGGTTCTTCAAAGGTTGCCGCTTATCATCGTAAAGCGCTTAACCTTCAGGCTATCACCTTCAATAACGTCAAGAACGGTAGTGAATCCCATGCCAAAAGAGTCAACATGGTTAACTGTCTGGATGATGATGTTCGTGTTGAACTGGGCAAAGCGACTGATATTGGCGGAAAGGCTGCCTTCCTGGCATTGGAGGCTGCAGTTCGTGATCTTAAAAATGGCCTTGTTGATGTGCTTGTGACAGCACCTATCAACAAAAAAGTGATACAGTCGGAACAGTTCTCCTTCCCCGGACATACTGAATATCTTGCTGACCAGCTAGGTGGTGGTACTCCTCTTATGCTGCTTGTTAGTGACCGGCTCAGAGTTGGTGTTGTTACAGGCCACATACCACTAAATGAAGTTAGCAGCCGCCTTTCAAAAGATCTGATAGTTGAAAAGCTTAGGATTCTTAACACTGCACTAAAAGACGATTTCACTATCAGGAAACCTCGAATTGCCGTTCTAGGACTAAATCCTCATGCCGGTGACAACGGACTGTTGGGCAGGGAGGAAAATGATATTATAATACCTGCAATTGAAGTAGCCAAGGCTGAAGGAATCATGGCCTTTGGCCCCTTCCCTGCTGATGGTTTCTTTGGTGGTGATACATACAAAAAGTTTGATGCTATACTTGCAATGTACCACGATCAGGGACTAATTCCTTTCAAAACATTGGCTTTCTCGACCGGAGTAAACTATACAGCAGGACTACCCTTTATCAGGACCTCTCCAGATCACGGTACTGCATACGAGATTACCGGCCAGAACGTGGCAGATGCACAATCCTTCCTTTCCGCAATGTATCTCGCAATAGACATATTCAACAGTAGGACTGGAAATGCAAAACTTAAGGAGAATCCACTTAAACCTGCTGATGCAAGTAGCCTTGCAGGAGATGAAAACGACAAGACTGAATAAATAACCTTCACTATCAGAAAACAATAAAGGCTGTCTTTAATGAGACAGCCTTCTATTTTTTTCGGCTATTTAAACCTGAAAAGACAATTACAGTTTTCTTGCTACTTCCACTTCTTCATAGGCTTCAATCATATCGCCAAGCTTGATGTCGTTGAAATTATGAATATTAAGACCGCACTCAAAGCCGTAGCCTACTTCCTTGACATCTTCCTTGAAGCGCTTCAGTGACCCAAGTTCACCTGTATAGACTACAATACCGTCACGAATCAGGCGTATCTTGCTACCACGTTTGATCTTTCCGTCCTTAACCATACATCCTGCAATAGTACCGACCTTAGTAATGCGGAAAATTTCTCGTACTTCTACAGTACCAATAACCGTTTCCTTGATCTCTGGTGACAACATACCTTCCATAGCTGCCTTGATCTCCTCTATGGCATCGTATATAATCGAATAGATTCTGATATCGATTTGTTCCTTTTCGGCAAGTTTCTTAGCCGACAACGAAGGACGTACCTGGAATGCTACTACTACAGCATTTGATGCTGCTGCAAGCATAATATCGGATTCTGATATCTCACCCACAGCTTTGTGGATAACGTTAACCTGAATTTCTTCGGTAGACAATCCAATGAGTGAATCAGAAAGAGCCTCAATTGAACCGTCGGCATCACCCTTAACAATAAGGTTTAATTCCTGGAAGTTGCCAATCGCAATACGACGACCAATCTCATCAAGCGTGATATGTTTCTGAGCACGAAGTCCCTGTTCACGTTGCAACTGCATACGCTTGGTTGCAATATCCTTGGCCTCTTTTTCATCCAACATTACATTCACCTTCTCACCAGCCTGAGGAGCACCATTTAGACCAAGTACTAAAACCGGCTCTGATGGTCCGACTACATCGACACGCTGATTACGCTCGTTGAACATAGCCTTAACGTTACCGTAATAACTTCCGGCAAGAATCAAGTCCCCAACCTTAAGTGTACCAGATTGTACAAGCATTGTTGCTACATATCCCCTACCCTTGTCGAGTGAAGACTCTATGATACTTCCAACTGCTGGTTTATTTGGATTGGCTTTCAGTTCAAGCATATCAGCCTCAAGCAGTACCTTGTCTAGCAGAGCAAGTACATTAATACCTTTCTTGGCTGAGATTTCCTGACATTGATACTTACCACCCCACTCCTCAACCAGGTAGTTCATATTTGCAAGTTCTTCCCTAACCTTATCTGCATTGGCACCTGCCATATCCATCTTGTTGATTGCAAAAACAATTGGCACACCAGCAGCAGAAGCGTGGTTGATAGCTTCAACTGTCTGTGGCATCACGTTGTCATTAGCCGCAACTATAATAATTACAATATCTGTTATCTGTGCACCACGGGCACGCATAGCAGTAAATGCTTCGTGACCCGGAGTATCAAGGAAAGTAATCTTACGTCCACTATCCAGCTTCACACTATAGGCACCGATATGCTGTGTGATACCTCCAGCCTCATCGGCTGCAACTGAGGCCTTACGAATATAGTCAAGCAGAGTAGTCTTACCGTGGTCAACGTGTCCCATCACTGTAACAATGGGTGGACGTTCAACCATATCTTCAGGATCATCTTCTATTTCCTGAATAGTATCAACTGCTTCGGCACTTACAAACTCAACCTTAAAACCAAACTCCTCGGAAACGAGAGAGAGAGTCTCTGCGTCAAGACGCTGGTTGATGGACACGAAGAGTCCCAGGCTCATGCAAGATGCGATAACCTGATTGACCGGAATATCCATCAGATTGGCAAGTTCATTAGCAGTAACAAACTCAGTAACCCTAAGAATCTTCTTCTCCTGATCCATTCTTTCGAGTTCGGCTTGTTGCCTCATTGTTGCCAAATCCCGTTTCTCCCGACGGTGACGTGAAGTCTTTGACTTGCTCTTTGAAGTCAGACGTGCAAGTGTATCCTTAATTTGCTTTGCAACATCTTCTTCACTGACTTCAGGACGTACAGGACGTTTCTTGACCTTGTTGACAGGCTTCTTCTTGTTGGCATTATTTGCAGCCTGATTTACCCCTGGCTTAGCTTGCTGAAATTGTCCCGGACGCCTCTCGCCTTCCTTTACACCCTTATCAGGAGCAGCAGCGTTAGGTGCTTCTATATTAACCTTTTCCTTTTCCTTCTTGATTCTCTTACGTTTCTTCCTGCGAGCCTTACGGTCATCACGCGATTCGCTTCCGTTTCTGTTATCTACAGGAAGAACAATCTTCCCAACAACAGTAGGACCTGAAAGCTTCTTAACCTGAGTAGGCATGAAGTTTTCATCCTGCTTTTTAACTTCCTCTTGCTTTTCAGCAACTGGGGCTGCAGGCTTGGCTGGAGCAACATGTGCTGGCTTTTCCTCCCTTGGCTGAGCTTTTGATTCTGGTTTCGGAGCAGGCTTTCCGGCAACTTTTTCTTCAGGCTTCTTCTTTACTGCAAGATCAATCTTGCCTACTACCTTTGGACCTTCAACAGTTTTTTCAGCCTTTAGGTCAATATGCTCAGGCTCCTTCTTTTCGGGCTTTGCGACCGGATCCGGTTTAGCTGCAACAGGTTCTGCTTTAGGAGCTACATCCTTGGGAACTTCCTTGACCTGAGCTGGTGGCTCAGGAGCAGGCTTACTCTCAACTTCAGAAGCAGGTTCCTGCGTTTTACTTTTATTAAGTTCTATCTTTCCGACAACTTTGACATCTATCTTCTTCGATCTCCCAACTAGTTCATCAATGGACAAAGAATCATCCTCAACTTCATCATTAGAAGCCCTTTGAACACTTTCTATTGATACCGCTTCCTTTTTCTCTTTATGCAACTTATCTATAAGCTCCTCTGATGCCTTCTTGACACTCTGATCCACTCTAAACTCCTTTTTGAGAAGCTCAACAATATCTTCAGAGACCTTCGTGTTTGGGTTCATATCAATCTCGATCCCCTTTTTGTGAAGGAACTCCACGATGGTGGATATACCAACGTTACACTCTCTTGCTACTTTACTTAGTCTTTGTACAACTGCCATAAACGGTACTTTCAATTTAATTCGGAAGATCGGCTGAAATCTTGGGTTGCCTTCCAAAGATAGCTTATTTATTCAAATTCAGACCTCAAAATGGAAATGACTTCTTGGATGGTCTCTTCCTCAAGGTCAGTGCGCTTGACAAGATCTTCGATAGGCAGATCCAAAACCGACTTGGCTGTGTCGCAGCCTATAGCCTTTAATGCATCCAACACCCAACCGTCAATTTCATCAGAAAACTCGTCCAATGAAACGTCTTCTTCCTCGTCTTCCTCTGTTTCACGATATACATCCAGCTCATATCCGGTAAGCTGACTTGCAAGTCGGATATTCAATCCGCCCTTACCAATGGCCAGAGATACTTCCTCAGGCTTCAAATAAACCTGAGCTCTCTTATCATCCTCAAATATCTTTATGCTCGATATCTTGGCAGGATTTAATGCCCTCTGGATGAATAGCTGGATGTTGTTTGTATAATTAATTACATCAATATTCTCATTGCGCAGCTCGCGAACAATTCCATGTATACGCGAACCCTTCATACCCACGCATGCTCCTACAGGATCTATACGGTCGTCGTATGATTCCACGGCAACTTTGGCTCTTTCGCCAGGTTGACGTACTATCTTCTTAATAGTTATAAGCCCGTCGTGAATTTCTGGCACTTCCAGTTCGAACAGTCTTTCAAGTAACACCTCTGAAGTACGTGACAAAATGATAAGAGGATTATTGTTGCGGATCTCAACCCTTGCAACAACGGCCCTTATAGCATCACCCTTACGGTAGAAGTCTGACGGAATCTGTTCTGCCTTGGGCATAATAAGCTCATTACCCTCGTCATCCAGGACTAGCATCTCACGTTTCCAGATCTGATAGACTTCACCTGTCACGATCTCACCAATACGCTCCTTGTATTTATTATAGACTGCATCCTTCTGCAACTCCATAATGCGAGCTGAAAGATTCTGACGCAGAGTAAGAATTGCCCTTCGACCAAAGTCCATAAACTTGACCTCATCAGTAACCTCCTCCCCAATCTCGTAATCTTCATCTATCAGCTTAGCCTGGCTTAAAGCTATCTGCAGATTCTCATTGACCACCTCTCCATCAGCTACAACCTCACGGTTACGCCAAATCTCAAAGTCTCCTTTGTCGGTGTTAATAATAACGTCGAAATTCTCATCTGTACCGAACATCTTTATAAGTACGCTGCGGAAAGCATCTTCCAGTACTCTGATTAGAGTTACTCTGTCGATGTTCTTCAATTCCTTAAACTCCGAAAAGGTGTCGATCAAATTAATATGTTCCATCGCCAAATGCTGTATGTTATAACCTCAATTAAAACTTCAAAATCTCCTTGACTGACTTAAGCTCCTCAAAATTAAAGGGATGCTCAACAATCTGCAACTCTTTTTTCTTCTTTCCTTCGAGTTTTACCATCTTGTCCTCTTTAAGAACAAAACCACCTTCACTGACTGAAAGCAGTTCTCCTGTATATTTCTCCCCCGACTTGGAAAGCACTTCCACCTGACGACCTATATTCTTAACAAACTGACGGTGCACCTTAAAAGGTTGACCAATCCCCGGCGAAGATACTTCCAGTTCGAAGTCTTCCTCCTCCCGGTCTAAGGACCCTTCAATCAGACGCGAGATCTCAACACAATAGTCTATCTTAACGCCATGATCCCCGTCGATTACAACTACAATGCGGTCTCCTTGTTTTATGTCAACATCAACAATAAAATAGCCGTCTTCGTCTATCTTCTGTTGAATAATATCCAGTATTCTTCCCCTGCTCAGCATAGAAACAATTTCATTAGTGGTAATAAAATAGGGGACCTCAAGTCCCCTACACATCACAGGCCTAAATCTTTGCAAATTTAATCAAGAATTGTTTATTCTCCAAACTTTTGCTTCATAAATAAGGAGCAAGGTCTTAACCAAAAATAGGCGTCCCACATGCTATTCACTATGGATAATGCCATAAATTTGTATCTTTGACAGGCTGCAAAACCTTAAATAAGAAATGATGAGCGAAACCAGATCCCTGTCGGACCTAGGCAGGTTCGGCCTGACCGAATATATTCTAGAAAGGTGCCGGGAAGCAGGAGACTCCGGCAAGAATTCCGACGATGATGCTATTCTGATTCCGAAAGGAGATACCTTATTATCATCAGTCCTTTTCCTTGAAGGGATCAACTTCGACCTGGTCTATACTCCACTTCAACACCTGGGTTACAAGATTGTAACTGCTGCTGTCACTAACATCCTTGCAATGAACGGCAAACCATCTAGGCTGTCGGTAAATCTGGGAATCAGCAACAAGTTAAACTTACAGATGGTAGAACAGCTGATGGACGGAGTGTATTCTGCATGTGGGGACTATGGTATAAGCCTTGAAGCCTTTAGGCCGGAGCCTTCACTCACTGGTCTTACTATTGCCGTGACCATAACAGGTAAACTTTGCGCTGGGGGTCTGATTAAACGTTCCGGAGCAAAGGAAACAGATGTGATATGTGTATCGGGGGATCTTGGTGCTGCACTTTTAGGGTTACACCTTTTGGAAAGGGAAAAAAGAGTGTTAAAATCAAGCGACTCCCAGCAACCTGAATTTGGCGATAACGACTATGTTCTGAGACGTCAGCTTAAACCTGAGGCAAGGGTCGATGTAATAGACAAGCTAAATGAGCGTGGTATTAAACCTACCGCAATAACTGCTATCACTGAGGGACTGGCAACGTCTCTGTTGTTGCTTTGCAGGGCATCTGCCATGGGATGCAGGATTTATGAAAACAGACTACCAATACACCAGAAGACTTTAAAAGCTTCATCTGATCTTACCTACAATCCGCTTATTGCAGCTCTCAACGGAGGTGAAGATTACGAACTCCTGCTCACTCTTCCACTCAAGGTTTATGAAGCCGAAACCAGTTTTATAAGCGAATTTCTCACACCTATCGGATATATTAATGAAGCATCCAAAGCATGCAGGATGATTATCACAAACAACGAGGAGACAGATCTCAAATCCCCGGGATGGGGCATGTTATACCAATAATACCCTCTTGTCATGTACGAATATATCTCAGGAAAAATAGTTGAACATGGCCCAGCCCATGTGATTATCGAAAACAACGGGCTAGGTTATTTTATCAGCATATCCCTGTACACTTTTGAGCATATAAGGGATAAAAAAGAGGTGACTCTGCTGGTGCATGAGCAGATTAGGGAAGATGCCTACAATCTCTTTGGTTTTTCAGGCAGGGATGAGAGAGACCTGTTCAGGAACCTTATATCAGTATCAGGAATAGGAGCCAACACTGCCCGCATGATGCTTTCATCAGTATCTCCGGGAGAACTGACTACGGCAATACTTAGTGGCAACGCTTCTATGCTGCAAGGGATAAAAGGCATTGGTACAAAGACTGCACAAAGGGTGATAATCGAACTGAAGGATAAAATTGGAAAATCAGGTGTCGATGAGATGAAATTATTTGCAGGGCCAAACAATACAGTCAGAGAAGAAGCGTTATCAGCTTTGGTGATGCTAGGTTTTGTACGTAGTGCCTCGCAAAAGGTAATTGACAAATTACTAGCAGCCCAACCAGAACTAAGCGTTGAACAACTGATTAAGGCAAGCCTTAAGATGTTGTAATGGTCTGTACTTGAACAACCCTGTGCAGTAAACCCCAAAGTCTTTGAGAAAGAGTTTAACATATAAACTGTTCGTACCGTTATTGTCTTCCCTGTTTGTACTGGCAGGTGCCGGTGAATACAAACCAGGTTCACCTGTCTTGCAGCTTCCTTATTCTCAAAACGCCTCCGATACAATAGCCTCTCCTGTTGATCCTCTCAGGATCAACCCCCCGGTTGATCAGATATCCGTACCTCCTTCCGGCTCTCAAGATCCTTTTATCTTTCCTGATCCTGACAACAATGAGTACAGGACAGAATATGATCCGGCAACAGGCAGAATAGTTGTTTACCGGATGATTGGAAATATTCCGGTGAGACTTCCATACAGCATGACAGTTGAGGAATACAACAACCAGCAGATTCGCAACTCGCTCAGAGAGTATTGGAGTCAAAAAGCGACTGAAGGAGCTACGGCTGAAGAAGACCGTTTCGGCCGTTTCAAAATCGGTGGAGATGTCTTTGAAAGTGTTTTCGGAAGCAACGTGGTGAATATCCGTCCTCAGGGTGTTGCAGAGCTCAAAATTGGTGTCAACACTACAAAGATTGACAACCCCACACTGCAGGAAAGACTACGTAAGACTACCACCTTCGACTTCCAACAGAAGATTCAGATGAATATTCAGGGTAATATTGGTGAACGTCTGAAACTTGGAATCAACTACAACACTGAGGCCACCTTCGACTTTGAAAACCAGATCAACCTTGAGTACTCAGGAGGAGAAGATGATATAATCAAGAAAATAGAAGCTGGTAATGTGAGCCTGGCACTGCCGGGAACACTTATTACAGGAAGCCAAAGTCTTTTTGGTGTGAAGACCGAGCTGCAATTTGGGAAGCTTACAGTCCAGACTCTTTTCTCTCAACAGAAGGGTGAGACTACTGTAATGAATATCCAGGGGGGGGCCCAAACCCAGGACTTTGAAGTCTCGGCCGACCAGTATGACAAAAACAGACACTTCTTCCTTTCTCATGTCTTCAAAGACCACTACGAAAGGGCGCTTGCCAACCTGCCGGTAATAAATTCTCCATTCAATATCACAAAGGTGGAGGTTTGGATAACCAACAGAACAAGTGACTTCCAGCAATCCCGAAATATTGTAGCCTTTACCGACATTGGCGAGGCCGCTGCCAATATGGAAAAACCGCTTACATGGAATGGTCGGGCCGCAGTTGCTTATCCAAGCAATGACGCAAACGACCTATTCAACCAGATGAATTCAACCTATGCTGGCATCAGGGATATCAACCAGTCAACAGGCATCCTTCAGTCCTTAATATCAATAGACCAAAATCCCTTTACTACTTCCAGGGATTATGAACGGGTTGAAAATGCGCGTCTGATTCCTGAGTCAGAGTACAAGGTTAATACTAAGCTTGGGTATATTTCGCTCAACACCCAGCTAAATGCAGATGAAGTATTGGCAGTCGCTTTCGAATTCACATACAACGGTCAGGTATACAGGGTGGGTGAGTTTAGCAACTCAGGTATTGAAGCACCACAGGCCTTGCTAGTAAAACTGCTTAAAGGTACAAGTCTCAGTCCACGTATGAAGACCTGGCAGCTCATGATGAAAAATATTTACTCGATCGGAGCTTATCAGGTCAGTCCGGACGATTTCAGGATGAACGTGGCCTTTATGAACGATTCAGTAGGAAGTTACATCACTACATTCAACGAGGATGGAGAACACAATGGGAAGTTGTTTATTTCAATGCTCAACCTTGACAGGTTGAACAAACAACTTGAGCCTTACCCAGACGGGGCCTTCGACTTTGTATCGGGCTTCACAATCGCACCCGATCAGGGCAGAATTATCTTCCCGGTATTGCAACCCTTCGGTTCATATATGGAAGAGAAGCTCCAAAGCCTGCCGGCTTCAATAAGGGACAAGTTTGTATTCAAGGAACTGTACGACTCCACTCTGACTGTTGCAGGTCAGGCTGCTGAAAAAAACAAGTACAGACTTGTTGGTTCTTACAAGTCCTCTGCCGGAGCAGAGATATCTCTCAACGCCTTTAATATCCCACGTGGTTCTGTCATAGTGACTGCCGGAGGTCTTAAGCTAACCGAAAATATCGACTATTCGGTAGACTATACTGCCGGACGTATAACCATACTCAACAGTGGCCTTCTTGAATCTGGAACACCGATTCAGGTTTCGCTGGAAAACCAGTCATTGTTCAACCTGCAGACCAAAACGCTGCTAGGTACACACCTCGACTACCGCTTCAGTGAAGACTTCAATGTTGGGGCTACAGTAATGCACCTTAGAGAAAGGCCTCTTACCCAAAAAGTTGCCTTTGGCGATGAGCCTATTGCCAATACAATATGGGGACTTAATACTTCATATTATACACAGTCCAACCTGCTAACAAGTCTTATCGACAAACTGCCTCTGATACAGACCAAGACTCCATCATCTATTTCTTTTGAGGCTGAATTTGCACAGCTGATTCCCGGCCACCCAAATGTTATAAAAAGGGAGGGCAACTCTTATATCGACGACTTTGAGGGTACCAAGATACCTATTGATATGAAACACCGTGAAGCATGGCAACTAGCAAGTGCGCCTCAGGGGCAGGATCAGATCTTCCCCTACGCTTCACTAAGCAATGACCTGCGATACGGCTTTGGAAGGGCACGGCTGGCATGGTATCATATAGACCCGTTATTCCTGCGTAACACAAATCTAACGCCTGACCATATACGTCGTGACAAGGATGCCCGATCCAACCACTATGTTCGTGAGGTTTATGAAAGGGAAATCTTCCCCAACAAAAACCCGGCATACGGTGAACCAACAAATATTTCAGTACTCAATCTTGCCTATTATCCGACAGAAAGAGGTCCTTACAACTTCAGCACAAATCTCAACCCTGACGGAAGCCTTAAAAATCCCAGACAAAACTGGGCCGGTATCATGCGTAAGATTGACACTAATGACTTTGAGGCATCCAACATTGATCATATCGAGTTCTGGCTTATGGACCCCTTTATCTATGACGAAGGGACTCATGAAGGAGGATATCTTTATATAAACCTTGGAGATATATCCGAAGACATTCTTAAGGATGGCAGGAAATTTTTCGAACAGGGTTTGCCGGGACCCGGTGAACCCTTTGACGTGGATTCTACCGTTTGGGGCTACATCCCCAAACGTCAGAGTCTTGTAAACGCATTTAGCAACGATCCTCAAACACGGCTTATGCAGGATGTGGGTCTGGACGGCATGAGCTCGGAGGCCGAAAGACATTTTCTAAGACAAGGCAATAATGCCTTCCTTGATGCGATAGAAAACATGTATGCCCAGGGACAGCTAAGCGAAGAGGCTTACAGGACTTTTATCAACGACCCTGCCGGAGATGATTTCCGCTACTTCAGGGGAGCAGACCTAGACAGAATGAGGGTAAGTATCCTAGACCGCTACAAGTATTACAACAATCCTGAAGGCAACTCAAAGCCCTCGGAATACTCAGGAGAATCATTCAGTACTGCAGGAACCAATATCCCAGACGGAGAAGATATCAACCGCGACAACACTCTTAGCGAGTCGGAAAGTTACTTCCAGTACCAGATACGTATCGAACCCGGCCAGATGCAGATAGGAAATAACTATATCAGTGATGTAGTAACAAATACAGTCAAACTTGAAAACGGAAGTGTCGAGGAAGTAACCTGGTATCAGTTTAAGATCCCCGTCAACGCTCCTGATACAGTAGTTGGTGATATTGAAGACCTGCGATCAGTTCGTTTCATGAGGATGTTCCTCAACGATTTCGAAGACACTATAGTGCTTCGTTTTGCAACACTTGACCTGATAAGGGCAGAATGGCGCAGGTATGAAAAAGACTTGTTCCAGATAGGGGATAATGTAAATCCAAATCCCAATACTGAGTTTGACGTATCGGCAGTCAATATTGAAGAGAACGGTCGTCGAGAACCGATACCGTACATCCTTCCTCCTGGCGTTGACCGTGTTATCGACCCAGCCAATCCGTCAGTAAGAGAGCTCAATGAACAGTCGCTTTCTCTCAAGGTAACTGACCTTGCCAGCGGGGATGCTCGTTCGGTCTACAAAAACATTGGAATGGACATAAGGCAGTACCAACGAATTAAGATGGATGTTCATGCCGAAGCATTAGAAGGAGATGACCTAAAAGACGGTGAAATGCTTGTGTTTATACGGCTGGGTACTGACTACCAAAACAACTACTACGAATACGAGTTACCACTTAAGTTGACACCTCCGGGTCTTTACGTTAATGAGAATGTTTCACACAGGCACACAGTATGGCCTGACGAAAACAGGCTCGATGTACCGCTAGACCTGTTTCAACAGGTCAAATTGCGGCGTAATGATGCAATGAGGGTGCAAAACTCCTCGGTACGCCTAACTTCTGAATACCAGTGGTTCGATCCCGATAAACCATCTAACAAGGTAAAAATAAAGGGTAATCCAAATCTTGCTAATGTTAAGACCATCATGATCGGGGTTCGCAACGACGCCCGTGATGATAAATCGGCCGTGATCTGGGTTAACGAACTTAGACTAACCGACTTCAACGAAGAAGGAGGATGGGCTGCCAACAGCCGTATGAATATCAAACTTGCTGATCTGGGCTCAGTATCTCTTGCAGGAAGAGCAAGTACAACGGGATTCGGTAGTATTGACCAAAGCGTCAACGAACGTAGCAAGGAAGACTTTTATCAGTATGACGTTGCAACAAATCTTGAATTGGGCAAATTTGTCGGACCCAACAGTCGTGTTTCTATACCATTCTATGCCGGGTATAGCGAACAGGTAGCCACTCCGGAATACTACCCGCTCGACCCTGATATCCCTTTGGAGATAGCTCTTAAGAATGCCGAAACAAAGTCCGAACGTGACAGTATCAGAAATATTTCCCAGGATTATACCCAGAGGAAGAGTATCAACTTTACAAACGTTCGTTTGCAGCCCAAGAGCACGGATGTGCCTTTCTATTCACCATCAAACCTGAGTGCTACCTACTCATACAATGAGACATACAGAAGGAACATAGATACTGAAAACCTGACTGACAAGAACTACAGGGGAATACTTGCATACAATTTCCTAAACAGGCCTAAACCCATTGAGCCTTTCAAGAGCATCAAGGGCAAGTCCCTGGCCCTGGTTCGTGACTTCAACTTTTATCTTGCTCCTACACAGTTGGGTTACCGCTGGGAAGTCAGCAGGGGCTATCGTGAGGAACAACTCAGAAACATCTCTAATCCATCTTTTAAAATCCCTGTCAGTGTCAATAAGGACTTTTACTGGAACAGGCATTTTGAACTTACTTACAATCTGACAAAAGGCCTTAAAATGGATTTCAGGTCTAGCAACAACGCAATTATTGACGAACCTGAGGGACCGGTGAACAAAAATCGTTACCGTGATGACTATGAACTCTGGAAGGACTCCGTGATGTCCAATATCCTTAATCTTGGAAGAACCACCAATTATCAGCACAACCTAAGTGTCAGTTACCAGATTCCAATTAACAAGCTGCCGCTGCTCGACTGGACTTCAGCATCAGTCAACTATGGAGCACTTTACAACTGGCAGCAGGGACCGGTAACAGCCCTGGAATATGAATGGGGTAATACAATACGTAACTCCAACTCAATCCAGGGTAATGCCCAACTTAACTTTACAAGCCTGTACAATAAGTCGTCCTACCTCAGGACTCTGACCCAGAGTTCACAGCGTGGACGAAGTACTGCCCAGAACAACAACCAGCAGGGAGAGACCGTGCGTTATACCCAACACAACCTGGAACTAAAGTCTGGAGAAAGCCTCACAATCAACCACCGTCTGGAAACTTCAAATGTCACCGCACGCGTTTTCAACGAATCTGGACATCCCATCAGGGGAGAACAAAAGATTGTTGATAACAACACTTTGATCTTTACCCCAAGCCAGGATGCCAGCAATGCAAGGATCATGGTGTCAGGACAAAAGACTGAACAAAAGAAGCCAGGTAAGGAAGTTAAGGAATTTGCATTCAGATTCCTGACCGGAGTCAGGAATGTGTCCCTCACCTACTCAGAAAATAATGGAACCATCCTTCCGGGTTATTTGCCGAGATCAAAATTCCTGGGGACTTCAAATTATGAAGGAGCAAGCGCCCCTGGTTTACCCTTTATTCTGGGATGGCAGGATCGGGATTTCGCATTGGAAGCTGCACAAAAGAACTGGTTGACTACTGACTCAACCCTCAACACACCCTACACAATGACCCACAGTCAGGAAATCACCATCCGCCTGCAACTCGAGCCTCTCAACGGCCTTAAGATCAATCTGACGGCCAACAGGAGGTTTCAAAAGGGTATCAACGAATACTACCTGTACAGAGATGGCGGCTTTGAGGCATACAACACAATGGAAAACGGCTCTTTATCAATGACTGTCAACACTTTCAGGACAGCCTTCAGGAATATTGAAAAGAAAGGGGTTTATCAGTCCGAGGTGTTTGACCGCTTCCTTGAGAACAGGCAGATCATAGCACAAAGATTAGGCGAAGAGAGACAAGGTTACAACTTCCCGACAGATATTTACTCCGGATCACCATATGCAGTGCTAGAGGGCAGACCTTACCGTCCTGAAGGCTATCCGGAAGACGGACTGGGTGCAAGCAATGGCACTGATGGGTACTCACTGACATCTCAGGATGTTATGATCCCTGCCTTCCTTGCAGCTTATAGCGGCAAGAGTGCCAACAACATCTTCCTGGATGCCATACCTTCACTGATTCAGATAAGGCCCAACTGGACTATCAACTACGACGGCCTATCTCGTATCAACTGGCTTAAGAAGTATATCCGCTCATTCGACCTGAGCCACTCTTATAGGTCAACTTACAACATTGGACAGTTTATTACAAACTTCGACTGGGAGGAGATGCGAGACGGCTTCAGCTATATAAGGGACGAAAAGGGCAACTTTATTCCCAAGTACCAGATCAACGGGGTGTCAATATCTGAGCAGTTTGCCCCCTTAATCATGGCCAACATCGTGTGGAACAACTCACTATCGACCCGCTTCGAATACAAGAAAAGCCGCATTATCAACCTGAGTCTTAACAACAACCAGCTTATCGAAAACTACAACGATGAATATGTTGTAGGTCTTGGTTACAGGTTTGACAAGATGGATATGATACTGGGTTCTGGTAAGAACGCAAAGAAACTATCCTCAGACCTTAACCTGAGAGCCGACATCTCGATAAGGGACAACTTCTCAGTTATAAGACGGATCGAAGAAGCTGTCAACCAGCTTACTTCCGGCCAGAAGATCACAACACTTAAGTTCACCGCTGACTATGTACTGAGTGACAGGTTCAATATGCAGTTGTTTTACGACAGGCAACTCAACTCTCCTTATATCTCAACAAGCTACCCTATCACAAATAGCAGCTTTGGGGTAAACTTCAGGTTTTCACTTACTCAGTAGTACCAGATAAATAATTAAGTAAAAACTGACCTTCTAATAAAAATTCGTTAATTTTGATTCGAAATCTTATAATTCAGCGTCATGAATATACCTGAAAACTTAAAGTACACAAAAGACCATGAGTGGGTCAGAATAGAGGGAAACATTGCAACAGTAGGCATTACTGATTTTGCACAAGGTGAACTTGGCGACATCGTTTTCGTTGAGATTGATACCGAAGATGAAGAACTGGAACAGGAAGAGGTTTTTGGTACAATAGAGGCAGTCAAGACAGTCTCTGATCTTTATATGCCCCTTTCGGGAACTATAATAGAGGTAAACGAAAATCTTGAATCGCAGCCTGAGTTGGTAAACAAAGATCCTTACGACGGAGGATGGATGGTAAAGGTTGAGATCAAGGGTAAAGCAGAGATAGACAAACTTCTTTCAGCAGAACAATACAAAGCCCTCATAGGTTAATAACGCTTTTGCCTAGTGTTTATGCATTATAACCGCCTCGCCCCCAAGCGAGGCGGTTTCTTTTTATTCCCCCTGCTCATCCCACTTCTTAAGCAGGTTGTAAATAGTTGACTTCCCTATACCAAGTTTTGCAGCAACCATCTGAACATCATTATGATACTTCTCAAGATAATGCCTGATAATCTTGTCGGAATACTGCTTCATTGTCATTTCTTCACTAAAAAACTCAGTTACAGAGGCTGTGTTGTTAAATATTATATGCTCATCATCAATTACTGAAGTATCAGTAAGAACCGCAGACAGTTCGATAACTGCCTTTAGCTCACGCACATTGCCGGGGTATGGATACTTTAGCAGCTTTCTGTTGGCAGCCGCACTAAGCTCCTTCTTTTCCATCCCATTATTCTTACAAAATTCAGCAAGGAAAATTCCTGCAAGCAATATGATATCCTTCTTTCTCTCTCGCAATGAAGGAAGGTAGATTGGTATCCCCATCAGTCGGAAATACAGATCCTCCCTGAAGCGCTTACCCCTTACCTCCTCTGCCAGGTCGATAGTCGATCCTGCAATAATTCTAACTTTAAGACCTTTAGTCATCTTGCTTTGAGATAATTTAAGGTTGCCAACAAGGCAGCTAAGCAGGGTAAACTGCACATCAGGAGGCAGGAGCTCTATGTCCTCAATAAACAAGGTTCCGTTGGCCGCCTCAGCTATCTTGCCTGACATAGGTATAGCACCATACCTTAATTCCTCAATACCAAAGAGCTCTTCCCTTACCATTCCCGGGGGAACAGCACCTACACTGAAAGTCACAAAAGGCATCCCTGCCCTCTGGGAATTATAATGTATAACCCTGGAGATCATACTCTTGCCCGTCCCCTCTTCTCCGCACAACAGGACATTCACATTAGGCATTCTGATTGCCTTCTCCATAAGGGCCATGGCCCGCTTCATGCTGCGACTCTCGCCCACTATCTCCTCGAAGTCATAGTAACGTTCAGAAATCTCAGACTTCAGCCTGCTTAACTCCTGACTTATCTTGAATTTACTTTTGATATGGTTAATGCAGTGAAGAAGCCTCTCCCTCACATTCTCATCCTTGGCTATATAATCATAAGCCCCGTGCTTAAGCATCTGAACAGCAAGCTTGAGGTCATCCTGCCCGGAAATTACTATCACCTCGGTTGATGGACTCAGCCGCTTGATCTGCCCGAGCAGATCAAGCCCAAAATAATCAGGCAATCCTATATCCAATGTAATGACTTCAGGATGCTCTGACATATGTCTGAGTAGGTCACCTCCGTTGAAAAAGGTGCTGATCTTCAAATCCTTTTCCTTCTTTAGTGCATTTGCTATCAGACTATTAAACAACTTGTCATCCTCAACGACGAATATTTCCATCTCAGGCCTGTGTGATTCAACTTGATTAACGGTAAATTTAAGTTCTAAAACTAATTAAACTATATTTACCGTGTGGCAAAATAAATGCCCGAAATCGCTGTTTTATTATTGAATCATTGCCGTTCAGCTGATGCCGATAAGAAAATTAATATTATTCTCAGCCTTGTTTTGGCTTGCTTCCTGTTCAACTCAAAAAAACACCTGGCTGTCAAGGAACCATAATGCCATGACTGCCCGCTATAATATTCTTTTTAACGGGGAACAGAACTTTCAACGCGGGGAGGAACAGCTGAGACAAAATCATCAGGATCAATTCACAAGGATTCTTCCACTCTTTCCCTATAGCGGGGAAGAAAAGGCAGGTGCTGTCAAAGGGGATATGGACAATGCGATAGCAAAAGGCCTGAAGATTATCCAAAAGAAAAGTATTACTGTGCGCCCCAAAGGGCGCCCAGACCGCAACAACCCCAGACAGGTTGCATTTTATAATCAGAGAGAATTCAACAAGGTTGTAGCAGACGCCTATATCCTTATCGGCAAGGCTCACCTTTTCAATCATGAGTACTATGATGCCCTTACTGCACTTGAATATGCTTTCAGAGATTTCCCCGGCAAGAAGGTCCAGCATGAAGCCCTTATTTGGATGGCAAGGACCCGTATCGAAATGGGTGACTTCGAAAATGCACGCATAGTTCTCGACCGCTATGATGCTCTTGGTGATGCTCCGGCAAAGTACTATGCAGACTACATGGCAACCTATGCCGAATACCTCATCCGTTCCGGTCAATATAACAGTGCCATCCCTTTCGTTACAGCAGCAGCCGAGGGAGCCAGTGACAAGTGGGACAGATCCAGACGCAACTACATCCTTGCCCAGCTTCTTGAAAAAGCCGGACGTCTTGAAAATTCAAAAGATGCTTATCTGAAGGTAGCACGCTCTTCTCCGGGATATGACATGGAAGTAACAGCCAGGCTAAATGCTATGCTACTTGAAAGCAAACTGAATGGAAATATCGGGGAGACCGGCATGGGACTGGATCGTATGGCCGGACAGTTCAAGAACCAGGAATACAGGGACAGAATCTATATGACAAAGGCAAGGCTCGCACTGCATGGGCAGGATACCCTTCAGGCCCTTGTCAATCTAAGGCTGGCAGCAGGTTACAACTTAGGCAGTAAGGACCTGCTGGCTGAGACCTTCCTCAACATGGGTGACATATATTTCGACCTCACTGATTACATGGCATCCTATGCCTATTATGACAGTGCTCTGATAAATATTCCCCATACTGACCCAAGACTTGAACAACTCAATTTCAGGCACAGAGGACTAAAGGATCTTGCAGCTCACCTGAATACTATCAACACACAGGACAGTCTGCAAAGGCTGGCAAGCATGACAGATGAGGAACTCAATTCCTATCTGGAAGCCTATGTGGAAGCTGAAAAGCAGGCTCGTCTCAACAAGAATGTAAGCGGGATAGAATCAGACTATAACACTGGTTTCGATCCCCTGCTGCAGAAAAGTATGTCATCCCAGATTTACGGCAGTCAAGATGGACGTGGTGAATGGTACTTTTACAACCCCACCATGGTCACCCTTGGTAAGATGGAGTTTGAAAAGCGCTGGGGCCGCAGACCGGCAGAGGACAACTGGCGTCGCTCTGACAAGAGTGCCATTGCAATATCCGACATCTCACAACCACCGGCACTCCCCGGAGACCCAGGTGAACGACCCCAGGAAATGCCCGGAGCAGGGCCTATTCCTACCGGAGCTCCTGGCAATTATGACGAAGTGCCCAGCATTGATAAACTGAAAGTTTCAATTCCGCGCTCTGAAGAGGATATTGAAGCATCTCACAAGCTCAAGGCCGAGGCCTACTTCAAGGCAGCCCTTGTTTTGTTGGATTACTTCAACCTTCCGCAACAGGCTAACGACCTACTGTCTTCACTGCTCCGCGAATATCCTGATCATGAACTGGCAGAACAGGCCTTATTCTGGAGCTACAGGGCTCAGCTTGTTGCAGGTAATGAACAACAGTCCCAGTTTGCAGGATCAACCTTGCTGCGACGCTTCCCCGATGGATACTATGCTCCATTTGTGAAAGATCCTGAATATGCTTCCAAGCTCTATCAGGCATCAAGAGAACTGTATACGCGCTACGAAGAGGCATACAATGCATACAGGAGCAACAGCTTTGAAGAAGCCCTCTCCTATACCTCTATTATCATGAAGGGTAATCCCGATCCATCACTTGAACGAAAAACATTACTACTCTCGGCAATCAACAATGGAAAACTGGGTCGTAAGGACGGTTTTGTAAGAGATTTGCAGGAATTGTCAGGCGAATATCCTGAAAGCTTGGAAGGAAGGATGGCCGATAGTTGGCTTGCAATGCTGGATGAAGGCATGCAACCGGCCTCTGGGCCTGTTGCCTACGGAGATGTGAATGCCCAGGATGACATGGCTGGTACAGGCGAATCAGGCATTACGGCCTTTGGACCTCAGTTTGTTTTCGAGCCATCATCCGCTCATAGTATCTTTGTAATTGTGAGTGCTGATGCCGACATCAACAGGCTGATCTTTAACCTGGCTGACTACAATTTCAATCGCTTCCTGATTGCTGACTATGAGTTGGAGGCGCATACTTTGCCTAACGGACAAAGGCTTATTAGTATAAGCTCATTCAACAATAATCGCGAAGCTATGGATTATTTCTATGCACTTCGCTCAAACCCCCGCCTGATGAATGTTGGAACTATCAACAAAGCTCTGATAATGGCTGCATCAGAAGCCAACCTTAAGGTCCTTCTGAAAACCGGAAATCTTGAAGCATATCAGAACTTCTTCTCTGAAAACTATCTGTCAGGCAGCGGAGGTTTTATTATTGATGTGTTGTATGAAACCCAAAACTAAACAACCCCGGTCTTCTTAATTATTAATATAAATCAGGAAGAGGATGGAAAATGTCCAAAAATACAGATTACTGTGGGTTGATGACGAAATAGACCATCTTAGAGCTCACTTGCTCTTTCTAGACGAAAAGGGTTTTAAGGTGGATACTGCCACCAACGGCAGAGATGCTTTAGACCTTCTCGCTGGAGGAGCCTACAGTCTGGTGTTCCTCGATGAGAATATGCCGGGACTCAGCGGGCTAGAAACTCTTATGCGGATAAAGGAGCAGAATCCCGCACTGCCTGTTGTGATGGTAACCAAAAGTGAGGAAGAAGAGATAATGGATCAGGCTATTGGAAGTAAGATAGCCGACTACCTTATAAAACCGGTAAATCCAAACCAGATACTTTCTTCAATAAAAAAAATCCTTGGCCGCCACAACCTTGTCAGCAAAAAGGCAACTACCGATTATCAGTCTGTTTTCTCTAGAATAGGGATGAGGCTCAATGAGGGACTCAACTACAATGAGTGGTATGACCTATACAGGCAACTGGTTTTCTGGGAACTCGAACTGCAGTTTACCGATAGCTCGATGAACGAGGTTCTGCTGATGCAAAAGAATGAAGCCAACAAGCGCTTTGCAGTTTTTGTAAAAGAAAACTACGCCGACTGGCTTAGTAGTGATGATGCACCTATGATGTCGCATACTATTATGAAACGTAAGGTTTTGCCCATGCTCAAAAAGGGTGGACCGGTGGTAATGATAGTTGTTGACAATTTCAGATATGATCAGTGGGAAGTTATAAAAAGGGAGATCACCCCTTTCTTTAATTTTGCAGAAGATGAGTTATACTTCAGCATTCTTCCTACAGCTACGCAGTATGCACGCAATGCAATCTTCTCAGGACTACTCCCACTTAATATAGCCAAGATCAGGCCAGACCTATGGGTTGAGGATGACGAAGAGGGTAGCAAAAACCAGCATGAAGAAGCCTTATTGAAAGATTACTTTTCTAGGGTCAGGGAACCTCTCAAAGTCTGGTATGAGAAGATCAATGACTCCGATTCAGGCAAGAAGCTCCTGGACAACTACAAGCGTTACAAGGAAAATGATCTGTCAGTAGTTGTTGTCAACTTTATTGACATGCTGTCGCATGCCCGTACTGAACTAAAGATGATCAAGGAACTGATTACTGATGAATCATCTTTCCGCTCACACACCCAATCGTGGTTTCTGCACTCACCACTGTTTGAACTTTTAAAACGCCTGTCACAGGAAAACGTAAAAGTTATCCTGACTACAGATCATGGAACCATACGTGTACAGGAACCTGTAAAAGTAGTGGGTGACAGAGCTGTTAATGCTAACCTCAGATTTAAGCAAGGCAAGAACCTTGCATATGACGACAAGTCCATCTATGAAGTCAAAAAGCCCGAACAAATCTACCTGCCAAGGCCTAATGTATCAACAACTTATATCTTTGCGACCGGCAATACTTTCTTTGCCTATCCCAACAACTACAATTACTATGTAAACTATTACAAGGATACCTTCCAGCATGGAGGTATTTCGATGGAAGAGATGATGGTCCCTTTTGTCGTTCTGGAACCAAAGTCTTAGCTTTACATGCTAAATAATTTGAGTAATGATCTTTTCGACCAAAACACCTGAAGAGCTTGTAGAGGCTGCCAGGGCTCTGGCAGCCATGCTTGCAGAGCAACCTGTTGCAGCTTTCTACGGCGGGATGGGGGCAGGTAAAACAACCCTGATAAAACAGATTTGCAGGGAGCTAAAAGTACTTGACCTTGTCAGTAGTCCTTCTTTTGCAATTATCAACGAATACAGGTGCGAAGACGGACGTCCCGTTTATCACTTCGATCTGTACCGTATGAAAAAACCTGAAGAACTTTTTGAAATAGGCGCTGACGAATACCTCTACGGTGGTGACATTTGTCTTATAGAATGGCCCGAAAAAGCAGAAGATCATATCCCCTCCGAAAGGATTAATGTTAACCTGCAACTCCTTACCGATGGCTCCAGAGAGATCAGTATCGATATCATTACGTCCTGATCTGTCAGAATGTTAATATGCATTTCTCAAAAGGCATTCTCAATAATTTTGTATATTCGGGTAATCTAAAGACTTCAATGACATGACCAACATCGAGAAACGGGCATCTTTTATTGCAATCAGGTATACCCAACACATCACAAGGGAAGAGATGCTTGAGGTAGGTCGGAAACAACGCTCGCTTACGATTGGGATGCCTATGGATACCGACAGATCCGAAAACAGGGTATCGTTAACGCCTCAGGGAGTTGAACTGCTTGTTGAGAATGGCCACAAGGTAATCATTGAGTCAGGTGTCGGTGAAAGGGCCAACTACTTTGACAGTGATTTTGCAGATGCCGGAGCCATCGTTGCAAGTGGTAAGGAAGAAGTCTTCAGATCAGATATAGTACTGAAAATATCCCCTCCGACAGAGGAGGAAACAGAGATGATGACCAATGATCAGATCATCCTATCCTACCTTCAATTTTCCAAACAGACCAGGGAATCAATAGCCAAAATGATGAATAGGCGTATTAATGCTGTCGCCTATGAATTCATGCGTGATAACGAGGGTTGCTATCCTGTTATACAGAGCATGAGTGAGATTGAAGGTTATGCTGCGATCAGCATTGCATCCGAATATCTTAGCAAAGCACATGGAGGCAAGGGGGTATTGCTGGGTGGAATCACAGGAGTCTCACCTACTGAAGTCGTAATTATTGGAGCTGGTACTGCCGGTGAGTTTGCTGCAAGGGCAGCTCTCGGCCTGGGATGCCAGATCAAGGTCTTTGACAACTCATATCAGAACCTCAGGGAACTTGAACGCAACCTCGGCCAGCGAGTGTTTACCTCTGTGCTGCATCCCCACGTACTTACAAAGGCATTAAAGTCTGCAGATGCCGTGGTGGCAAGTCTACGCTATTTTGAGAATGATACAGCTTTCTATATAACCTGTGAGCAGATTGAACAGATGAAACCAGGATCTGTGATAGTGGATCTTAGCATTGGCGACGGACGCTGCTTTGAATCCATGGCAGCGTCTTCTCACGATCCTGACAAACCATTTATAAACAAAAATGGTGTCATACACTATATGACACCAAACGTAGCTTCAAGGGTTTCACGTACCGCATCCATTGCACTAAGTAATATTATCGCACCCATTATTCTCAAAATGGCAAATGCCGGGGGTATTCACCAGCTAGTCAAGGAAGATCTGGGCGTAAGCAATGGCACCTACCTGTATAAAGGCATACTAACAAACCAATATATAGGTAACAGCCTTGGACTGCCATCCAAGGACATAGGCCTGCT
>CAYNFX010000004.1:0-20127 GCA_964396555.1 uncultured Alkaliflexus sp. | reverse complement strand
CGTGGCAGCTGGCTGTTGCGCTTCTCAACTGCTTCAACAACTGCATCAGCTAGTTTTGAGAATGCAACTCCTGTGATACTATCAGTATTAAGCGCTGCTGGCATACCTTCATCTCCACCCTCCCTGATACTTTGTACTATCGGGATTTCTCCAAGTAGAGGAGTACCGGTCTCTTCTGCAAGGTTCCTGCATCCTCCCTTTCCAAATATGTAGTACTTGTTCTCGGGCAACTCAGCCGGAGTAAACCATGCCATATTCTCTACAAGACCCAACACCGGTACATTGATCTGCTTGCCCTGAAACATACTGATACCCTTACGAGCATCAGCCAGAGCCACTTCCTGCGGAGTACTTACAACAACGGCTCCTGTAAGGGCTATAGTCTGAACTATTGTCAGGTGTATATCGCCCGTGCCTGGAGGCATGTCTATAAGCAGGTAATCCAAATCGCCCCACATACCGTCACCTATCAGCTGCTTTACTGCTGAGGTTGCCATAGCTCCTCTCCACACAAGAGCATCTGTGGGGTTGACAAAATATCCTATACTAAGCAGCTTAACCCCATATTTCTCAACAGGGATAATCCTGTCTTTTCCCTCAACCTTTTCGACATAGGGACGTGCATCTTCCGTAGCAAACATCTTAGGTACAGAAGGCCCATATATATCAGCATCCAGCAAACCAACACTATATCCTTTAAGGGCAAGTGCAACCGCGAGGTTGCTACTGACTGTAGATTTGCCAACTCCACCCTTACCTGATGATATAGCAACTACATTCTTAATTTCCCTAAGAGGGGCTTCCTCTGTCTTCTTTACCTGCCTGGATTTTATCTTGACATAGATATTACCCTTGATCTCAACACCTTCACCAATATAAGTCTCAATAGCCTTCTCAGCGGCACTTTTGATTGGACCTACCATAGGATCATTGGCGCGATCAAACAGCAGCGAAAAACTGATTCGCTTGCCTTCAATACGGATATCATCCTCTACCATATCCAGACTGACAATATCCTTGCCCTTGCCCGGATGAACTACATGCCTCAATGCATCAAGCACCAGCTTTGGATAAAAGCTCATGTTGTTTTATTTAAACCAATTAAAAACTACAGCAAAAATACTAAAATAAAAACGGATAGCAATAATCTGATTATTACAGATTCGGAATCTCCTTAATTGGATCCCAGAAAAGCATTTTGAAGTTCTCAACCTTGTCACCAACAACCTCAATCCCTTCCTTCCGCAGCAGTTCCTCCATCGATACCCCTGGTCTGAAAGCATGTTTTCCAGTAAGCATGCCGTTGCGGTTGACCACCCTGTGCGCAGGCACATCCTCCAGATCTGGTCCCAGGTTGTTTAATGCCCAACCTACCATACGCGCAGCACCGGGGGAACCGATTGCTGCAGCAATGGCACCATAGGAAGTAACCCTGCCCATAGGAATCAACCGGGCCACCTCATATACCAGATCAAAAAATCCCTGATCTTCAGAGTTAACCCTGCTTGTCATCGAATGCAACTCTTATGCCTGTATTACGGTAGTTATCCCTGGGAATGTCAACCTGCGGCTCAACAAGCGGATGCTTGTTATCAAGTCTGAAACTCAAATACTTAATAGAAAATCCCTGCCCCAGAAAACGTACCTCGTAATACGTTTTAACTGTTAATATCTCATCATCAAAACCCGAATTATACAGGTCTGACTGATCAGTAATTACAGTCATCCTGTTATGAAGCACCAGCTCACGGGTATAAGTGTACATAAAATTACTGTCAGTCTTAAGATGAATAATTCCTCCGGGATTGAGAAAACTCGCATATAGCTGCAAAAACCTGCAGGAAGTAAGACGCTTGCGCGTCTTTTGCATCTGGGGATCGGGGAAGGTCAGCCAAATCTCATCAACCTCAGACGGCCCAAAGAAAGAACCAATAAGTTCTATCCTGCTTCTGATAAAAGCTGCATTTTTGAGACCCTCATTGTACGCCGTGACAGCACCATTGTACATCCTTGACCCCTTAATATCTATTCCAATGAAATTCTTTTCTGGATACTTTCTGGCAAGCGCAACAGTATATTCACCCCTGCCACAACCAAGTTCCAAAACGACGGGATTGTTATTGCCAAAATATTCCTCGGCCCACCTGCCTTTTAACTTGTAATCCGTCCTGAAGACTTCGCTGAATTCAGCCTGAATCACGTTGGGAAGTCTGTCCATCTCGGCAAACTTCACCAGTTTGTTCTTCTTCGTACCCAAACTATCTCTCTGATTTATTTATGCGAAACTCCAGTTTGCTAATCCCCTTGAGTCTCTCTTCGCGCATGCCCTGCCTTATCTCAAAACGGTAGTTTCCACTGTGAGCCATTCTCACAAAATTCCTGTAGGAAGTATTTACGACAAAGTTTTTACCCCTTTTCTCACCTACCCATTTGCCATTACTCTCAGCAATTATGTAATTCAGCGTGTCTGAAAAATTACTTCCATTGTCACTACTAACCTCAAGAAAGAGCCAGATATTTGAATATGGATAGTCATCGGTATGTGAAATTGTCATACCGATATCAATCATGGACAAAGTATCAGTTAGCTCAACCTCAAAACAAAGGGTGTCATTCAAATCCCATCCGGACTTGTCAATCTCTATCGTATCCGAATAGATAAGTCTGTCTCCACAGGAAGTGCAGACAACAAGCATCAGTAACAATAAAAGCCTACTCATTACTATCGTTTGAGATTCCGTTGTTGTTATTTGGTTTACCGACACGACGGGCTTTCCTCCTCCTGTTGTTATTACTATTCGCCTTCTTTGCCTTGTCGTCGAAACGGGTAAGGCTTTCCTCCTCAATTACGTTGGCATAACCTGGTTCACTAGGGCCTTTTTCATTAACCTGAACTTCGTTTTCCAGATCTTTTATCCTAATACCTCTCTTGTTAAGCTTGAGATACTCCTTCACATTATCAACAGATAAAGTTACAATATTGCCCGATCCACCACTGTCCCTGCTGGAGCAATACCACATCAGTCGCTTAAACACATCGGTCTTAAGGTGGAAATAAAGTCCGCCCTCTGTATTTATGGGAGTTGAGGTATCCGGAAAATCCTGTTGAGCTTCAATATAAGCATCAAGCTCATAGTTGAGGCAGCACTTCAGTTTACCGCACTGACCAGCCAGCTTCTGCGGATTAAGGGAAATTTCCTGATATCTGGCTGCAGTGGTGCTAACCGACTTAAAATTCGTAATCCATGTTGAACAGCATAGCTCCCTGCCGCAAGGCCCGATACCACCGATGCGCCCTGCCTCCTGGCGGGCGCCAATTTGCCTCATCTCTATCCTTACCTTGAAACGATCGGCCAGAACCTTTATAAGTTCCCTAAAGTCAACCCTTTCATCGGCTATGTAGTAAAATATTGCCTTTGTCCTGTCGCCCTGATATTCAACATCGCCAATCTTCATATTGAGACCCAGTTTTTGGGCAATACGGCGGGATTCAAGCATGGTCTCTCTTTCAAGTCCCTTAGCTTCTTCCCACTTCTCAATATCCAGTTGTTTTGCCTTGCGGTAAACGCGTTTAAACTCGTAATTATCAAGAGCTACTCCGTTCTTCTTCATCTGAAGCAACACCAAATCTCCTGTCAGGCTTACTAAACCAATATCATGACCGGGCGATGCTTCCACCGCTACTACGTCACCCTTTGTAAGTTTAAGTTGTGCAGAATTCTTGTAATAACCTTTGCGGGTGTTCTTAAACTGTATCTCAACAACATCGCAGTTTTGAACACTATCAGGAAGATCTGCCAACCAGTCAAAAACATCCAGCTTACCACATCTGTCGCCACAGGAATCACATTTGCTTCCAGACACGACTATATCTTGTTCGCTCATACGCTACATCAATTTGTGGGCTTGAAAGGCCCTGATTTATATTGTTTTCTCCCAAACTGGGAAATAAAAAGACTTATGACTTGAACATCATCACCATCTTCAGCGCCATATCGAGTAATATAATTCTGGCGTTGCCATTTTGTTCAATGTGAGCATACGCCAGTCTCAATTCTTCTGTCATATCCTCAATATTATTGTCATTTATAAAAGGGGAAAACTTCCTTACAAAATCTTCTTCTCCTGGACTAAGGTACACCAATTCAGGTTTTCTGAAATTATAAATATAACTTTCTCTCAGCATTCCTGCAGCATAATCTATAAATGCCTTCAGTTTGTCGCGCGACAATGGTGCTACCTCATCAACCCACTTCATTATATCAAACACCTTGCGCGAGTAGGTTGACCTCATCAACACAGTAAACATTTCAAAGAAAACTCCCTGATCCCGTGACGAATTCAGGTAGTCAACAGCCATTACAAAGTTACCCTTGGAAAGGCGCGCTGCAAGATTAATCTCAGCTTCAGGATAATCATACTTCTGTCTTAGGACATCGACAAGGCTCTCCGTTTCAATAGGAGGAATATTCAGCATCTGAGTGCGGGACAGAATTGTTGCAAGTAGAGATTGAGGATTCTCCGAAACCAGCAAAAACACAGTAGTTGCAGGCGGTTCCTCGAGTATCTTAAGCAACTTGTTTGCACCGCTGACATTCATCCGTTCGGGAAGCCATATAAGCATGACCTTATACATTCCCTCATAATTCTTCATCGAGAGTTTACGGAGTATCACCCCACTCTCGTCATCATAGATCACGCCAGACTTCTTACCATCGGAAATCCTTTCAAACCATTGTCCGGCACTGAAGTACTGACGCTCAAGCACAAACTCCCTGAACTCCTTGATGCGGTCGTCGCTTACTACCTTACTGCCCTCCTTAATAACGGGAAAGACAAAGTGAATATCGGGATGCACCATCTTTGATGCTTTGACACAGGAACTACAAGTTCCGCAGGAATCGTGATCTCCTCTGTTCAGACAGTTGAGATACTGAGCATAGGCAAGTGCAAGCAGGAAGGAACCTGTACCTTCGCCACCCGCAAACAGCTGGGCATGACTTATACGACCTTCCTTAACACTGCGCAACAAATGATCCTTTATCAACTGCTGGCCAGCTATATCCTTAAAAAACATTCTGTCTTGCCTTTATCCAGTCAAAGATATGAAATTACTGCTAACTTTGAATTCAAAAAAAGGAAATGCCCACTTTTCTATTCGGCGAGATAATATTCGGACCAGTAAACAGTCGTCGACTTGGTTGTTCGCTGGGAATTAACCTGTTACCGGTTGATAGAAAATTATGCTCGTTCGACTGCCTCTACTGCGAATGCGGATTAAATCCCAATGCTAATGCTCCAAAAGCAGAATTACCCACTGTTGATGAAGTAATTAAATATCTGGAGCTTAAGCTCCAGGAAATGACCGGTAGCGGTCGGCTGCCAGACGTAATAACCTTTGCCGGTAATGGTGAGCCAACCCTTCACCCAAATTTCCCGGAAGCAATCGATATTACATGTGCTCTGCGCGACAAATATTGCCCTTCAGCAAAAATTGCAGTGTTGTCAAATGGCACAAGGATCAGTTCTCCAAGTGTATTCAAAGCATTGCTCAAGGTTGATGATAATATACTTAAACTTGATGCAGGATCGGAAAGAACAATCAAGCTGCTTGACAGACCCTCAGGGCACTTCAACCTTACATCCTATGTGGAGGACCTCAAACGCTTTGATGGAAAGGTTATAATACAAAGCCTTTTTATTAAGGGCCAATACAATGGTGAGCTTATTGATAATTCTAGCGACCATGAGGTCGCAGAATGGTTAAAGCTTATAAAGTATATTGCACCAAGTGAGGTTATGGTATATTCTATTGCCAGAGACACTCCGGTGGATAGTCTTATAAAAGTCGATGGAAAGCGTCTCAAAGAAATTGCGTCACTAGTAAAAAAGGAAGGTATCAAGGTTCAGCTAACTGAATAATGCAACTATGCCCGACAGTCCCATTTACCAGTTGCAGGCAGCTAATGTGCTTGTTTGCCCACTTGATTGGGGACTGGGACATGCCACACGATGCATCCCCATCATCAGAATATTGACCTCAAGGGGGATTAAGGTCGTGGTAGCCTGCTCACCACAGTTAAAGACCCTCTTCAATAGCGAATTGCCTGAGGTTGAAGTCGACACATTCGATGGAGCTCGAATCAGATACTCTCGGGGCCGGAGTCTCGTGTTAAAACTAATGCTGGACCTGCCTCGCCTGCTTCTTTGGCACTTGCGCGAAAGGCGGATAACGAAGATGCTTGTTGCCAAACACAAAGCAGACTGTATTATTTCTGACAACCGCTATGGCGTAAGGCAAGGTAATATCAAAAGCATCCTGATAACCCATCAGCTATCCCCGCTTATGCCTCGGTTCTTAAAGTGGACAGAGCCGGTGGTAGCCTGGATGTTCCGAACTGTGATAAAGCCTTTTGACGAATGCTGGGTGCCTGACCTGCCTATACCGGACTCACTCGCAGGCCTATTGGTTAATCGATATCCACTACCCTCCAATGTCAGACACATCGGTCCCCAGTCAAGATTTGTCGTCGTCGGCGAACCGCAAGCTGTTCAGTTTAAAAACCAACCTAACTCAGCTCCTGCTTTTGAATATGAACTTCTGGGAATAGTATCGGGCCCCGAACCACAGCGCTCTATCCTACAAGAAGTTATGATCAGGCAGTTTTCTTCCTACCCAGGCAAAAGCCTTATACTGACTGGAAGACCTGACCAGGGATCCCCCAAAATAGTAAAAACGGACCATGGACCAGACCTGGCCCCTCACCTTGGTTCAGCGCAAATAAAAGGCCTGCTTACGTACACTCACTTCATCGTTTGCAGGTCAGGATATTCAACAATTATGGATCTATACTGCCTCGGCAGGTCAGCAATTATAATACCGACTCCTGGCCAGACAGAGCAGGAATATCTTGCTCAATACCATTCAGATAAACACTTATCTATCAGCCAGAACGAATTTTTCAGAGTAAGTCTGCAAGAACTGCTGGAAAGCTTCTCAAAAAGGCAACCTCATTAAGCAAAATCTCTTTTTAAGGCACTAAAAAAAAGTCTAATTAGCACTTGGAAATTTGTCATAACAATACATTCTTTCGTCAAAACACTGTAACATTTTCCCGGTATTCCCATATAAAAGTGCAGTGACAAAATAAAAAACCAACTTTAATTCTGTTCTTATGCAGGTTTGGATACTATCTCTCTGTGCTCTGATTTGTCTCACAGGAATTGTTGCATACAGATACATAATACCGGATCTAATCAGAAAAAAAGCTCAACAAGACCTTAGAGGTTTGATATTTCCGGAAGGTGAAAAACAAAGTCAAGATATACTCAGAACTTTCTGCGAATTCACCTGTAACAGGTTTTCAGAAGAGGAGCTGCTTGATTATTACATGAAGATTAAAGGTCTCCAAAACTTAAATTCAGGATTATATTCTGACTTCTGGGTAAAAAAATACCTTATGAGCCCTACTCTAATCAAGTTAAACTATTTCGAACAGGTACAGTTCTACCAGCACTTCATTTGCATTAATAATGCTCCATCCGAGATCAAACCGTTAAAGAAAACAAAGAATAGTATTTCTGGAAAAGGAAATTCCGAAGGAAGCTTCGACCTCGCAGACACCATGCATCTTGAAAGATTTGCACTGAAGCATTAAGCCTCTTATTTACCAAGGATCTCCGCAGTAATTGGGTTGCGCAGACCCTGGGCATCAACAAAAACAGCTTTCACAGATCCAACAAGAATCTTAGCCTCGACCAGGATAGGGATACGGGCATTGTCATCTGTCATCCACACTGTCATATCCTCTCCAGCCTTAAAGATTGTGCCCTCAACAAGTAATGGTGAGAATTTTAGGCAACGAAAACGTCTGCCTTCACGGGTCTTTACCTCTTCCCTTCCAAGGTACCTGATATAGAGGTCAAATACCTCCCCATCAATAACCATCACTATCGGGATCTTATCACCTGACTTATATTTTGAAAAGTCCAGGTTTCGGGCATAATAGACAAGGCTTACTATGTCAAGGCCACATTCCGGCCAGTCAATGGTCTTGAAAACAGTAGCTCCACCTCCCTTGCTGATCTTGGTTTTTATCTTTCTCTTGTCCTTATCAAAAGAATAGTGCTCATACGCTGTATAAGAACCCTCCTTAGTGCTTCTGATAAACTCAAAGGGCTTCATACTGACTGGATCCACAAAAGACTGAAAAGTATCCCTCACCGTAAATAGCTTGTCGTAACCCTTGTGGGTTACGCCTACAGCCTTAAAATGATAAGCCGGCTTGTTGTTCTTTTTTACAGAATCAACCGTGAATGTTACAAGACCTGCGTTTAGCCATATAAATCCCCAGTTATAAACTGCATTGTATGTCACCTTCTCTCCGTCCTTGAAAACGAAGTTGGTGACAGTGCATTTGCCTGTGCCCTGAACCAATGAAGGACTACATAGTAGCAGAATTAATATAAAGGTCAGAAATCTAGTCATAGTTGTTCGGAGCATTTACACATCCTCTACTTTCTTCTAGAAGACTGCGACTTTCTCATTCTTCCTACAAAGTCATAAATATCAAAGGTCGTTGGATCAAAGTTCACAAAATGTTCCCAGTTGGATCTCAAATTAATGTATTCAGGGTAGTAATAGATCTTCTCGGGTTGAATAACCTTGTCAAAATTACCAACATCCCACTTACCGTTACCATTCGAATCCTCAACTATCCTTATAAGGTATTCACCGGGCCTCAGATACCTAAAACCCATTTTGCCATTGGCTGGAACTCTGGAAGTCCGTATTATATTTTCCTGCCTGTCGAGCACTTCAAGTACCCAGGTTTGATCAGGTTGGGCTACCTCCAAATAAAGGGTTGCATAGGTATCGGCCGGACTTACCGCAAAACGTTGCTTTATTGTCTTATTGGAAATACCATAGATATCGGTAAAAGCCGCTGAATCTATATCAAATATATAGGCAGCACCAGGCTCACGTTTGAACTCGACAATCAATTTTCTAAGATAAATGCTGTCCTTAACTAGTTTGTGTTCAATAGGAACTAGGGTACTATCAACCACCTGAGACAGTCTTAGAGCAGCAGCATTGGCCTTTTCCAAAGGAGTAGCAAAATTAAGTGTCAGCCTTTCAAGTATTCCAAGTGTTGGTTTTATCCCATCAACACTAAGCGATGGAAGCTCAACAGAATCATCATCCTTCTTCCTTCCCCTTCCTTCACGTTGACCTCCTCCATAGTCAATAAAAAAAGCATTGATTGTGTCGTTCTTCCATTCTGGCTGCTTAAGTGAGTCGAGTACCTGATATTTCAAATGCAACAAGAGCGAATCCGAATTGATCAATACACTATCCCTAAGCCAAACTGTTATACTATCGTTACGTGGAGAATTCTCTAAAATAAACAAGTCATTACCTTCTCTGCCTACAACCTTTACTTCAGCCTGTAAATCCATAGACCTGCTAAAAAACAGATCCGCCCTGTTGCGCGCAGGTCGTTTATAATCTGCCAGGTAAGATTCAGCATTATCTTCCTGAAACAAAAAGAGACGTAAACTGTCGGGCAAAAAGGCGGGAACCTGCAATACCACAGTAGAATCAACCCCTACCGAGTCAAGCTTCTCATTAAAGCCATAGTAAGGAGTTATTATCTCATCATACCAGGCAATTCTCTCACCTGGCTGATCGTACTTGTAATTTCTATTAGCATCTTCAAGAGCATACAACCTGTATTCAATAGGAGCCAGATTCTTAATCGAAAAATATCCCTCTGCATTAGATCTTGTGACCCTCAAGGGCACAAGAGTGCGAAAGGCGGAGTCAGCATGATTGGAATAGACCATCACCAGAGCATTGGCTACAGGTGACAGGTCAGATGCGTCCAATAAATGGCCGGAGATGGCCATGCTATCTATATAATCACCTGTAGAAAATGAAAATGCGAAATTCTCAATAATATTACCCTCGTTGTTATCCTTTATTGCGTCTGCAAAATCAAGCGTGTATGTAGCATTCGGCTGCAATTCTTCCTGAAACTTCAAGATCATCGTTTTTCCTCGAGTAGTAACTGAAGGCTGCTTATTAACCGGAGGTGAAACCATCAGCTTCTGAAAGATATCACTGACCTGAATTATCTCGTTAAACTCAATCCGGATCTCATCCCCCAGAAAACTTAGTGAATTGGCTGCAGGAATTGACTTAACCATATAGGGAGGCTCCTCGTCTTTCGGTCCGCCAGTTGGCATACCTGTACTTGCACAACCCAAGACCATGAAAATCATGGACAAAAACAACCCAAGCGGAACAAGCCCTCTAAATTTGCATAACACCATAATTCTATACCACTGTTTCAGTTTCATTCAACCTGCAGTTTTATATGATTTTAAAGTGACAAAGGTAAAAACTTTATCAATTCAGAACTTAAAACATATGGACATGAAGCATAAATCATACCTTAATATTGTCCAAAAGGCAAAATGTGATATTTTTGTCCTGTATAATGCTGGAAAATATGGAAACATCAAATAACGCTGCACCCAAGAACAACAGAAAGCTTTACGCAGCTGCAATAACAGCTGGAATACTACTGCTGGTGATTTCACTGCTGTTTATTTTTCAAAACAGGCAACTTAACACGATAGTAGAGAATCTTAACGAGGAGAAGGATATTCTGACCGAAGAATATCAGAGTCTGGTAATGAATTATGATTCACTTGAAAGCGACAATGACTCTATCAATTATCTCCTGCAAATAGAAAGGGACAGGGTAGCCCAGCTTATAGAAGAGATAAAGACAGTAAAGGCTACTAATACCGCAAAAATAAGAGAATATCAGAAAGAGCTTTCAACACTTAGGGGTGTGTTACGTTCTTACATAGTACAGATTGATTCACTCAATGCCCGCAACCAGGAGCTCACACAAGAAAATCTTGAGCACAGAAGAAGATACAGTCAAATTCAAAGTTCCTATAAACAGTTGGAGGAGGTCAAGGCTGAACTTGAACAGAAAGTTACTATTGCCAGCAGGCTTGATGTCACAAATGCAGAGGTAACAGGACTTACAGCCTCTGAGCGTAAAACCGACAGAGCCAACCGGGTAACAAAGATCAGGGTGTGTTTCACAGTGCTGAAAAACGTGACTTCGCCTGTGGGGATGAAAGATTTCTTCCTTCGAATTGAAAGACCTGATGGACAGTTACTGACTCACTCACTTGATGATAAATTCAGGTTTGAGGATTCCGATATCAACTATTCAGCAAAGAGATCGATTGAATATGGTGGTGAGGAAGTGGATGTCTGTATTTTCTATAGCGCTGACGCAGGTGAACTACAATCTGGCGAATACATCTGCGATATTTTCGCTGACGGTTTTCACCTTAAAACAGTGCGTTTTTCTCTACGCTAAATCTTAATGTTCCTGGCTGAACTTGTAAGGGGTCAACTGGTAAACGTAATAGTTAAGCCAATTGGAGTAGAGTAGTTGGGCATGGCCACGCCAGTTTACTGCAGGCTCTCCTTCAGGGTTATCATTGCTGTAATAGTTCTCGGGTACGGCAATCTCCAAACCCTTGTTGACATCCCTCCAATATTCCTCTGCAAGCGTGTTGCGGTCATATTCAGGGTGACCTGTTACGAATATCTGTTTTCTATCCTCAGAAACAACGATATACACCCCTGCTTCAGGAGACTCACTTAAAACAACCAGTCCCTTTTCATTCTTTATATCCTCAGCACGTACTTCGGTATATCTAGAGTGGGGAGCATAGTACCAGTCGTCGAAGCCTCTCAGCAAAGGTTCGGTAGGCAACTCCACATTGTGAATGAACACCCCGAACATCTTCTTCTGCAGTTCATATTTCTTGATACCATAATGGTAATATAGCCCGGCCTGTGCACCCCAGCAAATATGGAATGTTGAGGTAACATGCTCCTTGCTCCACTCCATTATATCACATAGTTCCTTCCAGTAGTTGACGGCTTCAAATTCAAGAAGTTCAACCGGAGCCCCTGTTATTATCAATCCGTCGAAGTACCGATCTTTTACTTCATCAAAGGTTTTATAGAAAGCCACCAGATGTTCCTGAGAAGTATGTTTATGTGCATGAGACGAGATCATCATAAGCTCAACCTCAACCTGCAGGGGAGAATTTGACAATGCCCTGAGCAGATGAGCCTCCGTAACACTTTTCAATGGCATCAAATTCAAAATGAGAATCTTCAATGGTCTAATGTCCTGCGACTGAGCACGACTCTGACTCATAACAAATACATTCTCCGCCTCCAAAAGTGATTTTGCAGGAAGAGAATCAGGAATGTTAACCGGCATATTATTTTCCCTCTTAATTCTTTACCAAACCGTAAAAGAAAATATTCAAAATATTGTCCAACTGTCCACTCAAATCCTGAACACTTGTAGATCCTCTAAAAAGGGGAATTTCAAGTCCGCGAAGTACAACGGCAATACTCATTGCACCGAGCTGAATGTCTCTGATGTTAAAGACTCCGTTGCGAACTCCGACTTCAAGAATCGTCTTCAGATAGGCCTCTTCGACAGTCTCTCCTTTTTTTCTATTTGCACCCAGAAAGTTGTATTCCCCATAAAAATCCTCCTTCAGTACCTTCTGGTAATTGGCTAGCTGGCTAATAGTCTGCATACGAACAATCACATAATTGCGCAGCTTATCCTTAGGACTGAGATCCGAGTCCACAACCTCCTTAAGCTTCTTGAAGAGGATTTCAGACTCAGAATCAATTACTGCCTGGAAAATATCCTCCTTATTCTTAAAGTAGTAATAAAGAGAACTTTTCCCCTTTCTGAGAGCCATTGCGATGTCTTCCATCGTGGTTTTCTTAAAACCATAGCGTGCAAACAGATCCCTGGCTGCATCTAGAATGGCACTCCTGTTAGCATCCTGCGAGGGTGTAAGTGAACTGCTTTCCAAACTCATACTGCAATTTTTTACTTAATAACACGCAAGTTTGAAAATTGTTTCGAAAACTCTCTCTAACAGCGTGTTTTATCAATAATACTAGTCATCCGACTGCTTAGGGAGCTAACGTAAAATCCAGCTGACGTTTTTCAAGATTCGCCTTAAGTACTTGAATCTTTAACGCATCACCAAGCTGAAACTTACGTTTATATCGTCTTCCGACCAGCATATAATTCTCCTCATCAAAAGTATAATAATCGTCATCAAGCTCCCTGACAGGAATCAAACCCTCACATTTGCTGTCAACCAATTCAACGTAAACACCCCACTCACTAACCCCCGAAATTACTCCATCAAACACCTCTCCAACACGGTCCTTAAGGAATTCAACCTGTTTGTATTTAATCGATGCACGTTCTGCATCTGCAGCACGTTGTTCCATCTCCGAACAATGCTCACACATTTCCTCATACTTGTCTGCCGGCACACTTTTCTCTCCATCCATATATCTCTGCAACAGACGATGTGCCATCATATCAGGATAGCGACGGATCGGCGAAGTGAAATGCGAATAATGCCTGAAGGATAGACCATAGTGACCTATATTGTGAGTCGAATAAACAGCCTTGGCCATTGTTCTAACTGCAAGGGTTTCAACTATGTTCTGCTCATTACGCCCTTTTACAGACTTTAATAACCTGTTCAAAGCCTGGTTTAGGCTTTCCTTAGGTTCAGGATTAGCATCAAGTCCAAACTTCCTGACAAATTTAGCAAAAGCTTCGAATTTATCAGTGTCAGGGACATCATGAATACGGTATACAAAGGTCTTAGGCTGACTTTTCTTGTTCTGTTCAAGTTCATTAGTTGCTATAAGCTCAGCCACACGTTTATTAGCCATAAGCATAAATTCCTCGATGAGATTGTTGGCCTCCTTAGACTCTTTGAAATATACAGATATCGGCTTTCCTTTCTCGTCAAGCTCAAATCGGACCTCTACCCTTTCAAAACTAATAGCCCCCTTGCGATAGCGTCCTTCTCTGAGCTGTCTCGCAATAGAGTTGAGTACCTTTAGCTCTTCGGCAAATGGCCCCTGCCCAGTTTCAATAACAACCTGCGCCTCCTCATAGGCAAACCTCTTATCTGAGTGTATAACAGTCCTGCCAACCCATGATTCCTGAACATGACCCTGACCATTCATCTTGAACACCACAGAAAAGCAAAGTTTATCCTCTCCGGGACGAAGCGAGCAGAGGTAGTTACTAAGGCGCTCGGGTAACATAGGTACAGTACGGTCAACAAGGTACACAGAGGTAGCCCTTTCATAAGCCTCATTATCTATAACCGAATCTGGCTTTACATAATGGGACACATCAGCAATGTGAACCCCAATCTCCCAGAGGTCTTCACCAAGTTGCCTGATTGAAAGTGCATCATCAAAGTCCTTTGCATCTACAGGGTCAATAGTGAAGGTCGTCACGTCTCTGAAATCCCTTCGCTTTGCCATCTCATCCTTACTTATTGTGTCAGGTATCTTCTCTGCAGCCTCATTAGCCTCTTCCGGATAAGAATATGGAAGATTAAACTCTGCAAGAATAGCATGCATTTCTGTGTCATTATTACCGGCATCACCTAGCACATCAACCACCTCACCAACAGGGTTCTTGGCACCAGCAGGCCATTCGACTATCCGTACAACGGCCTTCTGGCCGTTGACAGCTCCTTTTAACTTGTTCTTAGGAATGAAAATATCTTTGTTGATAACCTTCCAATCACAAACCAAAAAAGCAAAATGCTCGCTTACCTGAAGTAACCCCACAAAAAGTTCCCTCTTTCTCTTTAATATCTCAACAACCTCACCTTCAAGGTTACGTCGCTTCTTACGTGCGAAAAGCAACACTTTTACCTTATCTCCATGCAGTGCCCCTTTAAGGTTGGCCTGTGCAACAAAAATATCCTCCCCTCCTTCGTCAGGAACTATATATGCCGATCCGGTAGTGGTCATATCCACAGTACCATTTACCTGAGCAGCCAAAGAAAGTAGCTTATACTTTCCGGGTACAACCTCACTTAAAATGCCTTCCTCAGTCATCTCAAGCAAAAGCATTTCAATTAGTTGACGACTGCTTTTCTTCGTAAGACCCATTGCAGCAGAAACCTGCTTATAGTTTAAGGACCTTTTGGGATTTGCATTGAATACATCTAACATCTCCTCCCTTAGTGCCGGGCGATTTGCCCGCTTTTCTTTTTCTTGTCCCATATACTACCCTGTAATAATTAATAAAGCCATTTCAACCAAAGGTAATAAAATATCACTCCAGACCCGATACTTATGTAAAAATCCTAAAAAGAAAAGTCCAGATATAGTAATATCTTAGCGGAGCTTTAATATTTTTGTATCTTTACGGCTCGATTTTAAAATCCTATAAATTAATATTATATGTCAAAGATTGATGCATACAATTTTGCCGGCAAGAAAGCTATTGTACGCGTGGACTTTAATGTTCCACTAAATGCCGAGTTTCAGGTTACTGACGATACACGCATCCGCGCTGCAGTTCCTACAATCAGCAAGATTTTGAAAGATGGAGGTTCTGCTATCATCATGTCTCACCTTGGCCGTCCAAAGGGTAAGTTCAACAGCGACTTTTCTCTCAAGCACATCCAGGCTCACATGGCAAAAGTTATTGGCACAGAAGTAATATTTGCTACTGACTGCGTTGGTCCTGATGCTAAAGCAAAGGCCGCTGCTCTTAAGCCAGGTCAAGTTCTGCTGCTCGAAAACCTCCGCTTCCACTTGGAAGAAGAAGGTAAACCAAAACTGGCTGACGATGCAAGCGAAGAAGAAAAGAAGGCTGCTAAGGCTGAAATGAAAGAAAAGCAAAAAGATTTTTCCAAGACTCTAGCTTCTCTCGCAGATGTATATGTAAACGATGCCTTCGGTACAGCTCACCGTGCTCATGCATCTACTGCTATCATTGCTGACTATTTCGATGCTAACAGCAAGATGTTCGGCTACCTGATTGAAAGCGAAGTTGCAAGTCTTGACAAAGTAATTAAGGAACCCAAGCGTCCCTTTACTGCAATCATGGGTGGTGCAAAGGTTTCTTCAAAAATCACCATTATCGAAAACCTCCTCGATAAGGTTGACAACCTTATTCTTGGTGGTGGTATGACCTTCACATTCTACAAGGCTCATGGTGGTAAAATCGGATCTTCACTTTGCGAAGACGAATATATCCAACTTGCTCTTGACCTTGAAAAGAAAGCAGCTGAAAAAGGTGTAAAGATCTATATGGCTAATGACATCATTGCTGCTGACAAGTTTGCTGCCGACGCCAACACTCAGATCTGTGAATCAAGCAATATTCCTGAAGGCTGGTTAGGTCTTGATGCAGGTCCTGAATCCATTAAGGAAATGAAAGAGATTATCGAAAACTCTGCTACTATCCTTTGGAATGGTCCTGTAGGTGTATTCGAAATGGACAAGTTTGCCGCTGGTTCAAAAGCAGTTGGTGAAGCTATTGTAGCTGCTACTAAGAAAGGAGCCTTCTCTCTTGTAGGAGGTGGTGACTCTGTAGCATGTGTCAACAAATTCGGCTTTGCTGACGGTGTTAGCTATATCTCTACTGCTGGTGGTGCACTTCTGGAATACCTTGAAGGCAAGGAACTACCCGGTATCAAAGCTATCCGCGGATAATCAGACACTCGCTGATACTACCAAAAGGCTGCCTCGGGGCAGCCTTTTTTGTTATGGCATTATAAGCCACTTAAGTGTCATTTGTCCAGTAGGCTTCATCTGAAGCAGATCAGCTCCTATTATGTGTAGCACTCCACATCTATTTCCTTCCTTGATAGTACCAAGTTCTTCCATTCCTGCCAGTTCTGCGGCCTTGTCACTGGCATGCGACAACAGTCCGACCCAGTCAGACTGCGGATTCATTAAGCAATAGTCCCTAATTCTCAAAAAAAGCGGTACCGAAAAACTCTCCCTACTCCTTGTTATTGCTGGGTGTAAGTCTGCACCATTTCCTGAGATTGAAAGCGGAAAACGAGGATCTCCTTCAGCGCCAGCCCGTCCAAGGGCTATCGTTCCTCCTGCAAAATGGGCATTCAGGTTTCTCCTATTATAGTCAAAGTTCCCAATTCCGGCAGCATCAATAAGTCCCGGGATAAGAATTCCTCCATACCACTCAAGACCAGGCCTTTCCCTAAGCCCAGTCCCTCCGCTTTCCAGAGATAGTATCCGGCCTTCACTGTCAATAGTAAGGATAGGCCATGGGAGCATTTGCCCTCCTTCTCCAAGGGCAAAATGTGATCCAAGCATCCGCATTTTCATTTGGAGAACATTATCTTATTTGCACTTCTTCTGTAGCCATTTGAAGACTTTCAGCACCAGGGGCCTTCTCTGTCTTTTTTATGCTGTCAGGCACTACTTTAATGGTTATTTCATCTATCTCTACAGAGGCCTTGTTAAGGGTATCCTGCAACAGAAGGTTACCCTCGATGTACTTTGGAAAAGTATCTTCTTTTAGCTTAAGCAAAACTTCAGCCACTCGTCTTTGAAATGAGATATCAATGTTGTTGTAAACAGTATCGGCAACACTGTCATTATAAAAGGCCGATAACATTATCCGGGTATTGCGGCTTTCATCGTCATGAAGGAACTTGTAACCGGCTCTGAAGCGGATAGTCCCAGTCAGATGTAGGGTGTCGACATCTATCCTGAAAAGATGGCCGGAAGCTAATGTATCAAGATTATTTACATTAATGCTGGGTGAACCCTGCCACAGATTTTCACTTTTCTTTTCCTCAGCCTCAGTTATTGCTTGTTCTAAAGCCAATCGCTCCCTTTCCATAATAACCTTTTCATCTGCCTCTGCCTGATTAAGTCTATCAATTACCATCTCATATACTTTATCGTAAAGTTGAGGGTTGGCAACATACCATTTGCGAATGGTATCAAATTCCATCGTGGTAAGCCCATGCTTTTCAAGCACGTACTTATATGAACCGCTTATATCTGAGTTTCCAGAAATTCGATATCCGGGCATGTAAATAAGCGTGGCATCAGCAGTATGGATGTCAGCAAGAATCTCAGCCATTTCCTTTGGTCGCGGAAATCCTTTTGGCACATTGTATCTGTTACAGGCTGTAACAGATAATACAATTAATAGTGTTGATAAATAAAACCTGATCTTCAACATTGTCACTGATTTCATTGCGTGAGCTATTATTTCCCGTCCCCTCTAAAGATTGTCCTGATCGTCTTAAGAAACAGGATAAAATCAAGTTTCAGCGACCAGTTATCTATATACTCAAGGTCCATCTTCATCCACTCTTCAAACGGAATATTATTCCTGCCCGAAACTTGCCAAATACATGTAATGCCTGGCTTCATGGATAGCCTCCTCAACTGCCAGCGCTCATATTCCTTGACTTCATCAGGGAGTTGAGGTCTTGGTCCGACTATAGACATTTCACCCATCAATACATTATAAAACTGAGGTAATTCATCCAGACTTGTTTTACGGAGAAACCGCCCCACTCTTGTGATCCTTGGATCATCAGACATCTTAAAAACAGGACCATCCATTTCATTGTGTTCCTTAAGACTATCTTTAAGCTGTTCTGCATTTACAACCATAGTACGAAACTTATGGAGCAAAAAGCGTCGTCCCCTTATCCCAACCCTCTTTTGACTGAAGAAAACAGGACCTCTGGAGTCAATCTTTACTGCAAGGCCAATAATCAGGAACAAGGGTGCCAAGAGAATTAGTACAGAACCAGAAAATACTCTGTCGAAAAAATCCTTCAGACGCAATGACAGATAGTTTACAGGGGTATTTGAAATTGTAAGCAAGGGCGATGTTCCAAAATAGTGAAGTTGGGTTTTGTTGGCAAGCATTGTAAAGAAAGGCGAGTACAGTCTGAATACCACCCCAATTTCAGAGCATATCTGAACATAGGTCTCCAATAACCTGGGGTCAAGAGCCTCCTTGCATACTATTACCTCATCAATAGTCTTGTCTCTTAGAAGCTGTTCCAGGTCAGTTCCCTCATCAAGAATTGGTGCTACTTCAGGAAAATTCTTATGTGCTGAGCTATCCCCGATGATTGCGACTATTTTGTAACCCCATTCAGGATGACCTGTTAACAGACGAATAAGTGAAGCGGCTGACTTATCCCCTATAAGTAATACGTTGAGGTAGTTATACCCCTTTCGTCTTACCCTTTTCAGCAAATAATAAACAAAAGTCTTAAAGTGGAAAGTTAGGATCAGGTCGAACAGAGCAAATAGAAGAAAAAGTCCCACCCCAAGATAGAAAAGATTGAACGCCCATGCTGAGACTACTAACAGCATTGTTCCTACAATTGACAGCCCCAAACAACTTAGCAGAACCATCGAATAAGGTCTGGACCTGTATAACAAGTTAGTTCCAAAACCATTGGAAAAAAGAGTCCAGAAAATTATTATCAGTAATTGAAGTATTACGCTATCCTTTTGGTGGAGTACCGAAACCTTTCCAAATTCAAAATATAGTGCAATATTAAAACTGATAAGGGCCAGAACAACATCTGCCATTGTAGAAACAGCATTAATTGTCTTTGCTTTCTCTTTGAGCATTCCGAATTCCTTTTAGGTTTCACGAAGATAGTTCATAAACACGACTTAGCATATGAACTCTAAACGTTTTTTCACAAAAGCCTACCTGAATTGCTTTATCAAACCAACATAAATCCCAAGTGATTCCGAAAGCTGACCATAGTCAGCTCCCAATGCACCTCTAATGCAAAAACCCTTCCAAACTGAAGGTTCCCATGCAAATCCAATTCTACTGTAAAACTGGTCTTTACCTCCCTTAAAAAAATAACCGGGAGTTTCATTCCAAGTATAACGACCCGGATACTGGTGTACATAAGATCCATAATTACGCGTATAGCTCATCATCAGATCCCAGGTAAGTTTCTCACTTAAAGCACCTGCTCCACCAATATGAATGGCCCGGAAGCGATCGTTTACTAGTTGGTAGTATCCTCCCTGCGCTCCTAACTCAGGCTCAAGATGAGCAACCTGAGGATATGACAAAACAAATGGAGACCCCATAACCATACCATAGTGAGTCCATCCGGCTGGATATAGTCCGTTATTCATGTACCAATCCCTGCCCCCAAAACTATAACCGTAATTTGTAT
>CAYNFX010000003.1:6931-50022 GCA_964396555.1 uncultured Alkaliflexus sp. | reverse complement strand
TGCTCGCTTCAGCTGTCTTCTTCCTGCTTCAACCTCTTTACTGGATTCGCCTTATAATTGCAATGCAACATCCCGAGCTACCTCTTGGAGATCCTGTATACATGGAATGGTACGCCAGGGTAGGTAATGTCTTTACTGAGGGTAATATGTTCGAGATTATGAAAAGTAATATCACCAACGGACGTATAGCAACGATCCTCTGGTGCTGGGAAAACGGACGTGTGGATCAGAGCCTTGGATTATTCCTGCTGGGCTTTTGGCTTGGACGTAAGGCTCTGCTTATGGAGAGTGAGAGTTCGATTAAGATATGGAAGAAGGTCCTTATCACAGCTGCAATTGCTTTTCTGCCTGTTTATATATTGCAAGCTCACACTGATATCATCTGCACATACGAAAGTGTCTCAGGCATGCTTTCCAATGTGTTCAGACTATGGTCCAACTTTGCTCTGATGTCTGTATGGGTCAGCAGTTTCATACTTCTGTTTTACAAAACCCGGGCATTCAAATGGCTCAATGTGCTTTCACCTGTTGGCCGGATGAGTCTTAGTAATTACCTTATCCAGTCGATAATCGGATCGTTTATTTATTATAATATGGGACTGGCTATGTACAAATATGTGGGTTATTCAGTATGTCTATTGATAGGTATCCTGCTTGCCGTATTACAGATCTGGTACAGTACATGGTGGTTCAAAACCCACAAGCGAGGTCCTCTTGAATCCATCTGGCATAAGCTAACCTGGCTGGGAAAGAAAGATTAGGGCCTGTAATATTATTGAACAGACATTGTTATTTTTCTTTACAGTATTGCGGGTGTATTTTCTTTAATCTCCTGATATAGTGCATGTTGACTCAATTGGCACGCTATTGGACATTAAGTTTGTAATAAAAAGCAAACTATGAGGACCATCATCTACATTTTTCGGAGGCTCAATAAAGAGAAGCTGCCCAATTATTTGGGAATTGCCGGATTGGCTACAGGTCTTGCCTGTGTCATGTTCATTTTTCTCTGGATACACGATGAGGCTAGTTTTGACCGTTTTCACAAGAATCTGGACAGAATATTTATTACCCATGCTTTTATTGAAGAGGTTGATTCCGAAATGCCATTCGACGGTGCACCTCCTGCAGTGGCAGGTGCCCTGAAGGCTGAATACCCTCAGGTTTTGGAGACAGCAAGGATCATTCCTGCATACGCAACATGGCTGCTTAATTTTCAGGACAAGAAAATCACTCCCAAAATAGGATTCTGTGACTTTAGCATGTTTGATATCTTCTCCTTTGAATTTATTGCCGGCCCTCTTGATATAGAAAAAACACCTTACCAGATTATAATAAACGAAACGACTGCCCGCAGTCTGTTTGGCGAAAAAGACCCACTTGGAGAGATTCTTAGGTTTGACAACACCTATGACCTCATGGTCGTAGGTGTTATTAAGGATGTACCCAGAAATTCTTCACTGATTTTTGACGGTATGGTTACTTTGGAGTTGCTGCCTAAGATTTTTGATTCTCCCAATTACCTTAATACATGGTGGAATAATTCATTTATTACAGTAGGACTACTTAAGGATCCGGCTGCTTTTCCTGAAATTGCAAAGGGCGTAAGAAACAGAATCCAGGAGGTCATACCTGAAACCAACAATTATCTTGGAGCATATATGTTCCAGGATCTATACCTCGAGAAAAAGGGGCATATCAAAAACATTGGCATTTTCACATTGATTGGGATCCTGATTCTCTGCACTGCAATACTCAACTTTATCAACCTTATCACGGCTCGGTCCCTGAAACAAATCAGGGAAAACGGAATCAGAAAGAGTCTTGGTGCTACCCGTCCGGATATTATTAAGTTTATCTATTCGGAAGTAAGCATTGTTTGCATAATAGCTTTTATTGCAGCAGTGCTGATAACCACTATTGGGCTACCCTTCTTCAATCAGCTTATAAATAAGGATATAAGCCTTGAAACACTTGCAAATGTACAGGTTATTAAAGCCTACATAGTGGTATTGCTGGTTACAATTGGATTGTCAGGAATTTACCCGGCTGTAGTGCTGTCTGGCTATTCCCCATTACAGTCAATCAGAGGTGCATTTAATCAGGTACGTAATGGAGGCTTGTTCCGCAATGCCCTTGTGATATCTGTTTACACTAGTTCTATTGCCTTGCTTAGTGCCTCACTTATTACTAACATGCAGATCAAGTATCTTCAGAACCTTGACCTCGGCTTTGAAAAGGAAAGGGTAGTTTACTTCAGGCTCAACGGCAACATGAAACAACAGCCTAATGCTTTAAAGAATATGTTACTGACCAATCCAAGTATAATTTCTGCTACTACCATCTCTCATCCGCCAAGTGCAATGGGTAATAACGGGCAGGGTTGGCAATGGGAAAACAAATCCATAGACTTCAATCCTCTGGTATTCAACTGGAATGGAGATCCTGATCTTGTAAAAACGCTACAGCTACACATGAGCGAAGGTAGCTTTTTACTGGAAGGGCAAACCCACTGTGTTGTAATCAATCGTTGTTTTGCACAAATGATTGGATGGGACCACTTTACAGGAAGAACCTTATCCGCATGGGGAAACGACTACCAAATCACTGGTGTATTCGAAGATATTAATATCAATAGTCTTGGAGGAGCCACCCAGCCAATAGCAGTTTTTCTGCCTGATGGCGGTTGGGGTCAAAACTTTATGGCTGTAAAGATTGCCCCTCAGAGTTTAGATCAAACACTGACTTATATCCAGAAAACTCTTGACGCAATGGAACCGGCATTTATCAACGAACTGATTTTCCTTGAAGATGATTTTACCCAGATGCTCGAACCTGAAAACAACCTGCAAAAGCTAATTTCCCTGTTTACGCTCTTCTCGATTCTTGTTCTTGCACTAGGACTAACGGGAATGATTATGTACATGGCTGAGAAAAAGACAAAGGAAATTGGAATCAGGAAATCGCTCGGTGAGGAAAATCTGTCAATTATAAGCCGAATGCTGACACCTTTAATAGCTGCCGGCCTAGTGGCTGCATTGATAGCAACTCCTCTTGCATGGGGTATAATGGGATATTGGTTGCAAGATTATGCAAAAAGAATCGACATAAACATTCTTGTATTTATCCAGGCAACACTTGCAGTTATGCTGATGGCATGTGCTACTGTACTACTACACATCAGGAATGCAGCAACAAAAAATCCTGTCAATGCTTTACGGAGCGAATAATTCAGCAAAGCACCCAACTAAATAGGCAGTTGTTTGTTTGACCTTTTGAATTTAAACTATAACAAAATGTTCAGGCGAACAGCTGCGTCACTTTTGATTTGTGTATCAGCAATTCTGAGCGCATATAGCCAGACCGGCACTCTTTCAGGTATTGTAAAGGATGCATACAACAATGAGACTTTGCCAGGTACAAGCATAGTCATATATGAGACAACTACCGGAACCAGCAGCGACATGGAAGGGCGATTCGAGTTTAAAAACCTGAAGCCGGGTTTTGTCCGTCTTCAGGTGTCATATATGGGCTACGCACCGCTTATTACTGAAGAAATAATGATTCCGGCAGTTCGTCCTGCCTATTATGAAATAATCCTAACTCCCTCATCAACACTATTTGGAGAAGTCACGGTAACGGCAGATCCTTTTGTAACAAAGATGGAAAGTCCTCTTTCAATGCAGCGTATCGGTATTGATATTATCGAGAAAGGAGCTGGCAGTGCACGAGACCTCTCAAAGGTACTTCAGAGCTTTCCTGGTGTGAGCAATGGCTCATCATTCAGGAATGACCTTGTTGTAAGAGGCGGTGGACCTGCTGAAAACCGCTTTTACTTAGACGGGATAGAAATACCGGTATTAAACCATTTTTCAACTCAAGGTGCGTCAGGCGGTGCAATTAGTATGCTGAATGTTGACTTTATCCGTGAGGTGGAATTTTACTCTGGTGCATTCCCGGCCTCACGCGGGAATGCACTGAGCTCGGTGTTCGAATTCCGCCAGTTAACTCCCAATCCTGATGATGCAAGTTTCAAAGCGACTCTGGGAGCTTCGGAACTTTCACTTTCTGCCAACCTGCCTATAAGCGAAAACAGTGCTACCCTGGTTTCTGTAAGACGTTCCTATCTCAAATTCCTGTTCGACATAATAGGGCTCCCTTTCCTGCCGACATACAATGACTTTCAGGTGATGAACCGAACTAAAATCAATCAGAGCAACGAACTTACTTTTATCGGTGTTGGGGCTATTGATGAATTTGCACTTAATACTGGTTTGGAACCTACGGAAGAAAACCGTTACATCTTGAGTTATCTGCCGGCCTTTGAACAATGGAACTACACCGTTGGTGCGTCATACAAGCACTTCTTCAGTGATAGTTATACCCAACTTGTGCTAAGCCGCTCCCACCTTTACAATACGATCTACAAGTACCGCGACAATGACAATAGCAGTCCCGACAACCTGATTACCGACTACAAGTCAAATGAGATTGAAAACAAACTGCGCTTTGAGTACTATGCAAATACCGGAGAGTGGTCTCTTAATGCTGGTGCTGGTGCCGAGTATGCTGTATATACAAACAATACGCTTGCGAATATATTCAGGGAGGGGGCTCCTGTTCAGATAGCCTACGACTCAAGGCTTGAGATGGTGAAATGGGGCTTCTTTGCCACTATGTCGAGACGCATTCTAAACGACAGACTTTCGATTTCAGGTGGTTTCAGAGCTGATGCCAATAACTATAGCTCCTATATGAGCAATCCTCTGGATCAGTTCAGTCCCCGTGCCTCTGTTAGCTATACCCTGCTTCCATCAATTACACTAAACGGATCTGCAGGCCGCTTTTACCAATTGCCTCCCTATACCACCCTGGGTTACAGGGATAGCAACGATGTGACAGTCAACCGTGGCAATGGACTGACCTATATCCAGGCCGATCACCTGGTAGGTGGACTGGAATGGAAGGTGTCATCAACAGTAAGGGCAAGTATAGAATATTTCTATAAGGAATATGACAACTACCCGGTTGCCGTAACCGATGGTATTTCACTTGCTTCCAAGGGTGCAGACTATGGAGTTACTGGTGATGAAGAAGTGGTTCCTGTAGGAAGTGGTTACAGCCGGGGATTTGAAATACTGCTTCAAAAACGCTCTGCAGGCGGCCTTAACTACCTGCTGTCATATACACGCGTAATAAGCCGCTTTAGTGACATTGACGGTCATATGCTGCCTTCATCATGGGATAATGACCATTTACTAACAATAACTCTTACAAAGTCCTTTAAAAAGAACTGGGACGCAGGCTTTAAGTGGCGTTATGCCGGAGCTCTGCCCTATACTCCATTGGATATAGAACTGTCTGAACTTAAAGATGCATGGGATCTGAAAGGCAGGGAATACCTTGATTATTCTAGGTTCAACTCGGAAAGGCTCGAGCCTTTCCACCAGCTGGATGTCAGGGTGGACAAGAGCTACTATTTCAATAAATTCTCCCTCGCTTTGTACCTGGATATACAGAACCTGTATAATTTCCAGAGTAAAAACGCACCTCGCCTTATGCAGCAAAGGGATGCAAATGATCAACCCCTGCTTCAGGGCACAAATCCCGAACGCTACATGCTTAAGGAGTTGCAGACAACAACAGGAACAGTATTACCAACAATTGGAATAATTGTTGAGTTTTAGTATAATGCGAAAGGTTCCTGTTGGTATGCTCAGGCCTCCACAGCCTCAGCTGTGCAGGAATAATAAGCCTGAGCCTTCTCAGGTATAAGGGCACCGGCCAGTACCTCGGCTATATCCTGAACAGGTACCTTACTTTGACGTGACAGGTTGTGCTGACACAAAGGGCAGGCTGTGACTATCCTGTCAGGGTCTGGAGCCTCAAGTACTCTTAGTGTAGCTGCTGTTATGTTCTGACGTTCCTTAAGTGAAAGGGACAGCGAACCTGGAGAATTACCACAACACAAAGACTCAGACTTATCCCTTTCAAGAGGCAGTACATTGCCGCAGGCTGAGAGAAGTTCACGAGGCTCATTATAACAACCGGCCTTTCTGCCCAGTTCACAGGGATCATGGTAACTGAAGCTTTCAAGCCCCTTCTCCATCCGTATCCTGCCTTCACTCACTAAATGCCACAGCAGTTCACTGTGATGAAATACAGGAATATTAAGCTTGTATTCATTGTGAAACTGATTAAGACAAATAGGACAGGTAGTTACAAGCATTCCAGCCTTATAGCTGCCTATCAGGGCTTTATTTGCCTCCATCATTGCAGCAGACTGATCAGCCTTGCCTGCAAGAGCCATGGGACGCCCGCAGCAGATACTGTCCTTCTCATCTAGATGTACCCAACTCAGTCCGGCTTCATTAAGCAGTTGTTTTAATGCCGCAGTAATGCCGGGTTTGAGACGGCCCATACAGCCGGTAAATAGTAGCACATTGACGCTCTTATGCTCAATGTTTGCCTGTGTAGGCAGATATTCATGATTGGCTTTATAATCCTCATGAACCTTGCCACGTGCTGCAATGCGAAGATTCTCAATTCCTATATTTACGGGACAAGCATTCTCACAGGCACCACAGCTAAGACAATCGGTTGCCAGCTTTTCCCATCCCTTTCCGCTTCTGACAGCCTGCATAAAATAGGCTGCCTGGAAGGGCTGTTGTTTTATTGCCGGGCATACATCTAGGCACATTCCGCATGATGAGCAGGCGTGTACCTCAAAGGCCTGCAACCCCTCTTCCGGCTTCAGCTCTTTAGAAGCTCTCAGACCCCAGTGACGTAAAAGGATAAGCACCATCTCGGTAGGAATATGCAGATAACGCGAAAAGGGCAGGACGACAAAGAAGGCTCCAAGCGATATTGAATAGGCCCACCATAGTGGCTGTTCGGTTAACGCATACATAGGATCTGTAAAACATAGTTTGCCAAGTGTTCCCGTCAGGAAGCCTCCACCTCCATACTGTCCAAAAGTCACAGCCTCCGCAATCAGACGCAGTGGAAAGACCAGCCACAGGAAGGTAAGAGCCAGGCGATTGACCCTGCTATGTTTAGTAGTATTCCTGATACCTAAAACTTTCTTCTTTATACGCTTTATCACTGCAAGGGTGACACCAGACAAAACCACCAACAAGCCCAAATCCATATAATGCAGCCAGAAGGCACCTGCCAGTCCGCCCACTACCTGCGGTTCGAAATATCTGAAGAACACTGCATACCAGGTATCATGAAAAAAGCGACCGGTATGAAACCATGTCTCAAACTTACCTCCAACTATCATCATACCCCAACCAACGGCCAGGCTCATGTGCATAAAACCCATTCGTCTGTTGCGTTTAGCAATACGACGGTGCAGAACGGCCTCATTGTAAATCTCTTTTACCGCACCTATGGTTCTATAAGAGAAGATAATATAAGGTAATTTTCCCCGAGCATGTTTCCTCAGTCCCCGCAGCCACCACAAGTAACGTACAGCAAGTACTGTCAGGGCAAATACGAACCCTGCCATAAAGGGAATTACGAATATGGCTGATCTTTCCATATCTTAAGCTTTTGTATGCATAAGTGCCGATATCAGCATTACGGCATTGTGTATGTTTACTCCACGAGGGCAGGTCATTCGGCACTTTCCACACAGCATACATCCATGTGCCATCAGGGAAGCTTCTTTGGTCTGTCCTCTCAGTAAGTTCAGAACGACCCTGTAAAAAGACATAGAGGTGTAGGCACTGGCAGTACACACTGCAGTGCACTGCCCACATGAAATACAATTCAATATACCCGGTTCTGCCTCCAAAACCTTATGCACCTCAGGACTAAGGGGATTAGAGGGATCCAATGCCCTTACTCCCGACCAGGTAAAACCGAAATCAGGCATGGACATAGTGATGTTCCTTTATTGACCTAATATAATTCTCTACCTCTCTGGCAACTGCACAGGCATCGGCCATCACTTCGGGCAGGGGAGCCGGCCCTTTACAGGTTCCGGCAGCAAAAAAGCCGGGATGGTCTGCGATCTGCACTGACAAGGGATAACCTGTCACTGACACGAAACCGCTGCCAAATGAAGGTTCTTCAAGCATAACATTCCCTATGCTCCGCTGAAGTTCAAAGGCCGGTACCATTCCAGCCATCAAGACCAGCATATCAAGATGCATACGTATTGGTTTTCCAAGCAGAGTATCCTCAGCCTTAATATGGATGGTAGTTCCCTGACCTGGTGAAGCCTCTGACAGACGTCCCCTTATAAAACGTACTCCATATTCAAGCTGAGCCCTACGGTACAGTTCTTCATATTCAAGGCCATGCATCCTGAGATCCATATAAAAGCACCAAACTTGTGATTTGGGGAAGGTCTGTCTTACTGCAATAGCCTGTTTGACGGCAGTTATACAGCACAGTTTGCTACAATGGGTTACTCCGCACCTAAGATCACGGGAGCCTACACAGTGTACAAAGCCAATTCGGGGCTGTTCACACGAGCTGTCAAAGGGCCAGGGGCGCTCATTTCTGAAAACTGCCTCGACGTCGGCTGATGTCAGAACCGAGGGATACAAACCATAGCCATATTCTTCCTTGCGACGGGCATCAAAGAGCTCAAAACCGGCAGCCAAAACTACAGCCATGGCATAAGCTATAATCTCATCTGCATCAATCAACATCCTGATACCGCTTAAAAGGCGAACCCCAGTTACTTTCCTGCCTGTGAATACAGGTATATCAAGGTTCCTTACTTTTTCATTAAGTTCATTAAGCAGTTCCGAAGCATCCTGACCATAAGGGAAAAGGTGGTGCCACCTGCTAAGGTGGCCACCAGGCACATCTTCCTTTTCAAACACGGCAACTCTGATACCACGTTCAGCTAAAGCAACTGCTGTGTTTAATCCAGAGAAGCCTCCGCCTATGATGGCAACGTCGTATTTTTTATCCTGCGGAATATTCATAGGAACAATACTATTTCTGTAACTATGGATTCACTTTCAGCACTTCAGGTAGTTCAGGACCTTTAACTGGTCCAGAAAGCAGGTGGTACTTCCTGCCTGACTCATACTCTACCCCAATCTTATTTAGGAGAGGCTCAAGCTGCACCTGATGCATCTGCAATCCTATCTTCCAGGGATCAAAACCCATCATCAGTGCTGTCAGTTCCTCGTGAGAAAGCACAGGGATTCCCCTTCCATCGGCATCATAGGTCCTGCCACTCATCTCGGCCAGAGTGTACTGCCAACGATCCAGGAACATGTTACAACCGGGACAGTTGGTCACTATCAGATCGGGAGCATAGGGCTCCATAGACTCAAACTTAACACGGCTATTGGATACCGAGTAGCCGCGGTTTTCCTGGAGCAGGTAGTGACGAAAACCAAAGCCGCAACAGTGTCTGCGCTCAGGATAATCTACATTCTCACCACCGAATGTTTCCACCAACCCGGATAATACGCTGGGAAACTCAGCCCCGCCAAAACCTCTGTCAGGAAAGATCTTGGCATAGTGACAGCCAACATGGTCAACAACCCTTAGCGGCCTGCCGCTATCCTTGTTTACCAGTCGAAATGGTGCCCGTGAGGCAAACTCCTCACGAAAGTGATATACAAGATCTGAAGTATGAACTATTGATTTGGGAACTTCAAATTCCCTGCGTGTAGCTTTAAACAGTGCTTCACTTGTCTTTGCGAGGATCTCGGGATGATGGCGCCATATTTCGATCATCTCAAGGTAGATACCGAAAGATGTAACACATGATACAAGCAGATTGCTGTAGCCTGCCTCGGTCATCAGCGCAAGCTGACGAGCCACAACTGTCATAGTGGTTTCCAAAGGCACAACGTCGGAGTGATATCCTATACCTGTACAGGTGGTATGACGGCTGTCTTCAAAGATGTTCAGCTTCAGCTCCTCACGTAACAGTCTCAACAAGGAGCTTTCCGCTCCGGGGAAGAACGTTTGCCGGATACAGCTCCTGACAAAGAAGTACTTGTCATCAGGAACCTCCTTTTGATATTCCTTCCATAAAAGAGATTTCATCTCTCCTGTTTATTTTTGGTTTTTACTTCCTCTCCCTCAATCGCTTCCCAGAGCTTAAAAGCCCCGGTCTCATAGAATATCGACCCTAGTTCATTAAGCACATCCTGTGAAATCTTACGCAATCCTCCTTCTGCCTCATCATAGAATGCCGAACCACATTGCTTGTACAACTCAGCTCCCTGCTCATTAGCCCAGGCCCAAACTGGTCCCTGTTCGGGGTGAACAGCAGGATCCACAAGGCGCGGGTGTACACAATAACCTGTGGTTAGTATGCTATGCCCTATTGCGCGCTTAATTCTTAGTTGTTTGCGTCCTTCCTCAGACTGCATGAAATAGCCATTCATCTGGCTAACCCTTCTAAGAGCCTGTATAACGTAACCGGGAACATTTCCACGAGGGCAACGGGCTTTGCAGGAAAGACACTGACCACACTGCCATATCTCATCACCTTTTAGGAGGGCTTCCAACTCGGCTTCATCGCCGGTCTGAACTATCTGGCAAATGTGTCTGGGATCATATTCGAAGTATGATGCAGCAGGGCACAGAGCAGTACATACCCCACAATTCATGCATGCTGACAGGCCTTCTCTAAAGCGAAGATCTTCATGTAGTTGCAAAAGCAGGTCGGACATTATTCCTTCATTTATTAACTTATCGTTAACACAGCCATCAAAGGTATTTATACTGAAATTCAAAATGATACGTATAAACACCCAAAAATAAATAAGGGCATCCCTGCTGGGATGCCCTACTGCAAATCACTTATTGTTCTAATACTAAAGCTGGTTTCGAATCAGATTTCTACTTTACTAAGCCAAGATTTTTAAGCTCTTCCCTGAGCATTGCTTCATTATGCTCCTCCATAGGACATAGCGGAAGTCTCAGAGCCGTTCCTATCTTTCCCATCATCGCCAAAGCGGTTTTTACAGGGATGGGGTTAGACTCAATAAATAAAAGTTCCATAAGACGTTTGTATCTGAAGAACAGCCTGCGGCTTTCCTCCAGATTACCTTCTATTGAAGCCTTCATCAACAGGTGAAAATCGCGGGGTATAACATTTGCAACCACCGAGATACAACCATGAGCGCCAAGGAAATTGGCTGACGGTGCAAGGAAGTCATCACCGCTGAGAATTTTAAATCCCTCCGGACATAAGGCCAGCAGGTCAGCAAACACAGCTAGGTTACCTGCGGCTTCCTTGATACCGATAATATTGTCATAATTTTCGCCAAGCCAGGCAGCAGTCTTAGGATTGATGCAACTGCCGGTACGACCAGGGACATTATAAAGAATTACGGGAGCCTTGACAGTTTCTGCAACAGTGGAAAAATGAAGTCTCAGACCCTTATCTGTGGGTTTATTGTAATAAGGTGCCACTACAAGCAATGCATCAGCACCGTGATTGACAGCCCTGGTAGAATATGTTACACATTCTTTGGTGGAGTTGCTACCGGTTCCGGCTATAACAAGAACTTTACCGTTTACACGTTTGACTGCTCTTTCGATCATTATGGCATCTTCCTCCTCGGTGAGAGTGGGTGTTTCGCCAGTGGTTCCACAAACCACGAAAGCATCAGTTCCCTGCTCAAGGTGCCAGTCAACTAACCTGTCGAAAGTCTCCAGGTCCAGCTCTCCGTTGTTTTTGAATGGCGTGGGAATAGCGACTATAGAGCCGCCAAGTCTGTCAATAGTCATAACCTAAGAAATTATCTGGATAAAGATATTGAAAAGTCCATACTACGCAAAGCCAACAGCAGAATTCACTTAAAAAATTAGCCTGCTTCGGGACGAACCCGGTTTGGTGCCGACGCTATTTTGCGTCGGCGAAATACTTACCATTACCATAAGAATACTTATAGTTGTATTCCCTGCTTTGTGAAGGTATTCCGTTCAACAATACTGAAAGGTGCGGTATGTTCTTAACTTTTTCATCCATCAGATTAATTCTCAATACCGGCTTCGGAGTAACATTATGACGAACCGCTATTATGTTGACATCTGCGTAGCCTGTCAGAAGTAAGGCATCTGCCACCACTCCGATTGGCGGGGTATCGATAATGATTATGTCAAACTTCTTTGAAACTTCATCCATAAACCTTGCAGTAGCTTCGCCGGCAATAAGTTCAGCCGGATTTGGCGGTATAAATCCTGCAAATACTACGCTCAGGTTTCCATTTTCACTGTCTTGAAGCATAATATCATCGAGCTTAACCTCTCCAGTATAGTAGCTGCTAAGACCGGGACCATTGACTGTAATTCCAGCCTGCATCGCTAGTGAGGGCCTTCTCATATCATATTCTGCAAGCAGAGTCCTCTTGTTAAGGCGTGCAAATGAACGAGCCAGATTTAGAGCACAGAATGATTTACCTTCTCCAGGAAGGGTACTGGTAATTAGTATCACCTTAGTTCCCTTATCATTTGCATAATAACCCAAAGAGGTCCTGATGCTTCTGAAAGCTTCTGCAAGTATGGTATTGCCAAGATAATCCTGACCAGGTACTATATCAGCAGGTACTGTCTTATTCTTTTCGAATGGTATTTCTCCTATAATTGGCAGCTGAGCTATCGAAGTGATATCCTCCTTGTCCTGTATCTTGTCGTTTGTAAAGACTATTACAAAGATAATTATGGCAGGAAGGAAGATTCCCAAAACAAAGATCAGCAGGATTGTCTTCGTAAGGTCAGGTGAAACCTGAGTCTTAACCATTGCAGGTTCTATAATCTCATTATCCGGACGATTGGCAGCCTTAGCAAGCTGAGCTTCAGTAAGCTTATTAAGAAGAAAAGTATAGGTCTCGTTGTTCATCTGCCTTGTCCTCTCAATATTCAGAAGCCTTTGCTCAGTATGTGGCAGTTTACGGATATCCTGACTTAGTGACACAAGCCTGTTGTTGATATCATTGAGCGACAGGTTAGTTGCAGCTATTACACTTCGCAGAGACTCAAGGATATTGTTCTTTACATTCTCTATACTTGCATTTATACGTGCAATATTGGGGTTCTGAGTAGTGGCATTAAACATCATTGCTGAGCGCTCAGAATTGAGCTGCGACAACTGAGCAATATGCCCCGTCAGTATAGGGTCTTCAATACCCATAGAAGCGGGAACAATAACCTCATGCAAGTCCCTATTCTGATTGATATAATCACTCAGATATGAATAATAATCAAGCTTAGCCATCAGCGCAGCCCTCTGTTCTTCAAGTTCCTTGGACTGGGTAATAATCATCTGTCCCTGAAAAGAAACGTCCATCACAACATTGCTGGATCTGAAATTCTCGAGGATACTCTCAGCAGCACCCAGTGAGTCAGCCACACCAATAAGCTGTTTCTCAATAAACTCAATTGTATTCAGTGCAATCTGATTCTTCTTATCAAGAGTGTAATCCACAGAGTTTTGTGCAAGCTTGTTAAGGAAGTCTATTCCTTTGGAAATACTGTTCTCGTGAATAGATATCTCAACTATTGAAGAACTAAATCCCACCTGATCAAGAAATATCTTACCCTTGAAATGTGATACAAGAGAGGAAATGTGGTTGATTGTAAACCTGTAGTTCTTATCCCAGTAGTTTACCTTGCTTATGTTCTCCTCTACCGGAATAATTGTAAAGACAAAGTTTGGCTCAATTATCTTTTCAAAAAACTTGTACTCCTTCTTCTTTCCGCTACCATCAATCTCAAGTTCGAATTTATCTTTTGACGTAAACACCAGATTAAAGGTCCTGCCACGAGGCACGACCTCAGAAGAATCAATAATTACTTTGAAGGGTGATGACTTATATATCTCCTGATACCTTAACAGCTCTTTTTCATAATAAGAAATCTCAAAATCCAGCTGTCTGATAGTCTTCTCGATCTGATGACGGGAAGTAAGAATAATTAGCTGGTTCTCAACATGACTGTAGCCCCCTATCATAATGCCGGGCAAAGCTTTCTCGCTGACTCCGGCTGTGCCTGTCTGACCATCTTTTGCCTCGGATATCATAACCTGAGCGGATATCTGATACTGAGGTATGGTAGTCTTATAAGCTACGAGTGCTATTGCTACAGCAACAATAAAAAATATCGGGAATATGTACCAGTAACGCAGGGCTCTGAAAAAGACTTTCTTCAGATCAAAACTCTTATCGTTTTCAACTATATCAAGGTTCTTCATTGAATCTATTAATTGTTTGTTACTTGATCAGGGTGTAAATAACAGTAGATACGCTAACTACGCTGAGGAACAGACTAAATGGTATACCTGTAAGACTCCACTGTTTTAGCCTTCGGGGTTCTATGTAAACAATATCACCCGGTTTGATATAATAATATGGTGAGTACATTATCCTTTCATCTGTTGTATCAATAATCAGCATTTGAGGTGTGTCGCCGTCTTTGCGAATAAGTCTGACTGTTTTACGATTGGCAAAGTCAGTCATATCACCTGCAAGGCTTACAGCTTCAAGTATTGAAATCTCTTCGCTATTCATAAGGAACCTTCCGGGGTTCCTTACTTCACCCATAACTGTAACGTGGTCGTTTAGCAGTTTAACGATTACCCCGCTCTGATCTATATACTTGCTTGCCGCAAGCTCTATCTTCTGTGCTACTTCCCTGAGGGATAGTCCGGCAACATAAATCTTCCCAAGGAAGGGATAGTCTATTGAACCGTCAAGACCAACCCTATAGCCCAGCAAACTGGCCGACATCGGGTTTGAAGCCATAGTAGTGTATCCAGACTCTGTATTTAAAAAAGATGAAGAGCGCTCATCCAAACTTGTAACCCTTATATATAGAAGATCTCCCGGCTTAACCAGATACTCACTCTTTTCTATCTTATACTGACCCTCAAGATCTTCAAGATACTTCGCCATATCTCCCTGAAGATAGATTGACTCTTTAAGCGGAACACAAGATACTGCAGTAAAAAATAGCAGCATGATAACTGGTAAGACTTTATTCTTAAGCTCCATCGATTTACAGTTTTAAGGTTCTAACACCGTCAATTACCATATAGCAAGCCACACAGCCAAAAAACTATGTGGTATGACGGCCATGTTGACGCAGGCCGAAAGGCGATATATAAACAGACCTGCAAAAACAATGTGCAATTTAACTAATACCATGCTATATAACATAGTTTTTACGCCATGTTTTATCACCTCTTTTTTGGCATTGGTCAAATTGTGACAGTTGAACTTTTCATAAAATATATTTATTTTCAAATCAACCTTATAATTCTAAGCCCTATTTTAATAAATGAACATATTTCGAAAGCAGCCTTTTCTGAGAGTTATGATTTGCCTTTCAGCAGGCATTATCATTGGCAATCATGGATTTGTAAATCCACCTGACAGCTTACTATTGGTTTTGATCCTTATTTGCACTGCCATCTTTATTGGATTTTACCTCCGCAAGTCAGATTCAAATTATAGTAGAAGATGGGTTCCGGGATTGTTCAGCTCTATAGCAATTCTCCTTTCTGGTTGGTTGCTTACTTCCATAAGAATGCCTGTAACAGTGGAGAATACTGTTACTGCAACTGTTTCCGCTAGGATAAAGACTCTCGAGTACCGGGAAAGCGACCGGATCAGAATGCTCGTTAAACCTCTGGATACCAGTGACAGCCTGGCTCTCAAGTCAAGCGATCTGCTTATGATTACGGTTTCAGGACTTCCCAATGACTCATTACGCGAAGGTGATGTAATTTCCTTCAGTGGAAATATCAGACCCCTTCCCATCCCTGCCAATCCCTATGCCTTCGACTATGGCAGATATCTTAGACACAAAGGAGTCTCTGGTGTTGTATATCTGAGGCCTTCAGATATCATACTTGACCTAAAAGCCAAGACCAGCCTGAGAACTATCCCCGCTCAGGTCAGAGCATGGAGTTTCAGGACATTTTACAGATATGGCCTTTCTGATAAGGCCACTGCCTTAGCCCAGGCGATGCTATTTGGCGACCGCTCAGGCATTGACCGCGACCTTAACGACAGCTTTATAAAGACCGGTGTGGTTCATATTCTTTCAGTTTCGGGCCTCCATGTTGGCATTATCCAGCTCTTCATTAATTACATGCTACTTCCGTTCTTCAGAAAATCGGGCTCAACCAGATGGCTGATTTCAACCTCTGCACTACTGGGCTACTCTTTCATAACGGGCTTCTCCCCTTCTGTATCAAGGGCTGCCTTTATGTTTTCAGTAGTAAGTGCAGGTAAGGTATCCAACCGTCCATCCAACATATACAACCTGATTTGTTTGTCTGCGTCTGCCCTGCTTGCTATCAATCCTCTGACCTTCTTTGACGCCGGATTTCTCCTGAGTCATGCTGCTGTTGTTGGTATTGCCGGCTTTTACAAACCCATCAATGAGCTGTTCTCATTCCGCTTTGTTCTATGGAGGCAACTATGGTCGCTTGTTGCCGTCTCTGTTGCAGCACAACTCACTACGCTACCAATTTCAATTTATATTTTCTCAGCTTTCCCAACCTGGTTTGTGATATCCAATCTCGCCATAGTGCCTTTGTGTACCCCAATTATGCTGGCCTCCATTGCAACTCTGGTTTTCTCTCCTCTCCCATTTATGGCAAGGATCTTTGCAGGCCTTGACAACGACCTGCTTATCTTAATAGCTGAATTTACTGGCGCAGTCGAGCAATTGCCTGGCAACTATGTAGAAAACCTCTGGCTTTCTTTCCCCCTGATGCTTGTGTCTTACCTTGCCATACTGGCGCTCTACCTGGTAATCAGGACTCCCTCATTCAAAAATTCTGCTTTTTTTCTATGTTTGTGTGTAACTCTAGTTGCCGGAATCAATGTACAGAACTTCATAAAGCTGGACAGTTGCGAACTAGTTGTGTACAGCGCAAGCACAGGTTTTGTCGCCGATATTGCTTCCGAGGGCGTGGTGTTTAACATAAGAACTGCTGGTATCGATCCGGTCAATCTGGCCTATATGAGAAACTCCTACGTTAAAAGGAAAGCCATTAGACCGGCAAAATGTGATTCTCTTGTAATACAGTCCTCAGAGGAAGCCGAAATAAGGCATTTCCTTTTGGGGGGACACAGCTTTCTACTACTAAGCGGAAATGGCCCACTCAATCCCAAATCGGCACTTCTACTCACTGCTGTTACTTACCCTGATTACTCAATGACTCATTTAAAGCACCACTCTCCTGCTAATTCACCAGTTCCGCTCCCCGAACCTCCTGATAATTACTCATCGGATCTCGCGCCGGGTCCCGGTGAGGACCCGGAAAAGTCCCGGACTTTAATTATTGCAGGAAGAATAGCTGGCGATCCTGAACTAATTTTAGACTCTTATAAGTGTAGCAAAGTCGTTATTGGCTTCAACTGCCCCCGGTATTTCAGCGAGAAATGGCATAAGGCAGCTCAGAGCAGGGGCATTGGGTTTTATGAAGTATATAAAAACGGAGCTTATATTAAAGACTGTAGCACAAAACCAAAGCGCAACCTAAATGTTAAATAGTCCATGATATTATGTCACTTAATAATTGCGGGACGACAGAGCATATCGCGTTATTATTTTGCATAATATTATGTTATTTTTGAGCCCACTTTTAAAAGGCTTATCAACTTGCATACATGAAAATAGTAATTGCCGGAGTCGGTGAGGTTGGAACCCACCTTGCAAAGCTCTTCTGCGGAGATGATCATGATGTGATCCTTCTAGACAGTGATGAGGACAAGCTTCGCCAAGTCGCTTCTATGTACGACCTTATGACAGTACCTGGATCCGTCACCTCGATAGACGATCTCAGGTCTGCACAGGCACACAATTGTGACCTTTTTATTGCTGTGCCCCCATACGAGGAGGTAAGCCTTGTGTCTGCCATACTTGCCAAGAAACTGGGCGCCCAGAAAACCATAGCACGTATCAACAATAAGGAGTATCTGCTTCCCGATAACAAGGAATATTTCAGACAGCTTGGTATCGATGAGATGGTTTATCCCGAACACCTTGCAGCGAGAGAGATTGTAGCGTCGCTAAAGCAGGTTGGAACCAGGCAAATGTTTGAGTTCAATAACAGCAAACTGCTGCTGTATGCCATAAAGATAAGAAACAACGCCCCTATCGTAGGCAAGAGTATTGCAGAGGTCAACTCAATGCATCCAAACCTTTACTATACACTGGCAATCAACAGGGCTGGAAGAACAATCATTGCTCATGGCGATGAGATGTACAGGCACGAAGATCTTATATATGTGGTTACTACCAAAACCGGTACATCAAGGCTGCTTAGTGATGCCGGCAAATTTCAGTATGAGGTCAAAAACGTTATGTTGCTGGGAGGCAGCCGCATCGGTCTTAAAGTGGCCAAAGTTCTTGAGAACGACTATCACCTTAAGATGGTCGAGATTGACAAGGCTAAGAGTATTTTTCTGGCTGACGAACTTGAAAACACTATGGTGATCAACGGTGATGGCCGCAACCTGAGTCTGCTCAAGGAAGAAGGTATCTCAAAAACTGATGCCTTTATTGCTGTTACTGATGTATCCGAGATCAATATTATGGCCTGCCAGCTTGCCAAAAAGATGGGAGTGAAAAAGACCGTTGCAGAGGTTGAAAACATGGACTACATCAACCTGGCAGAAAACATGGGTATTGGTACCATTATCAACAAAAAACTGCTGGCAGCAAGCTATATCTACCGTCACACATTCAAAAACGTATCTTACTCAAAATGCCTCACAGCTTCTGATGCCGATGTTCTTGAAATGATAGCGCATCAAGGAGCTAAGATTACTAAGGCTCCACTTAGGGATATGAATCTGCCCAAGGAAATTAATATCGGTGGCGTGATAAGGAACGGGGAAACTATAATTCCCAACGGTGATACTAAAATCCAAACCGGAGACAGGGTTATAGTACTTACTCTACCAATAGGAATCAAAAAACTGGAGAAACTATTCATGTAACATCGTATATCATAGATAATTGCATTATATGCAACACGTGAATAGGAGGTCATGCCCTTGAATGGTGGGGATACCTATACAGATGCTATAAGAAATTTACAAGAGTGCTATTTGTGATAGTTGCCCTACAGTTCGGGAATTCCTGCACCTTCCCGGATAATGGTCATTGGTTGTACAGTACAGTCTATTATCGTAGATGGAATATTACCTCCAAAACCACCGTCAATAACAGCATCGACAAGGTGGCCATATTTCTCGTGAATAAGTTCGGGATCAGTAGTATATTCAATCACCTCGTCCTCATCCTTTACTGAAGTACTAAGCACCGGGTTGCCCAACTCCCTCACTATTTCAAGAATTATGGAATTATCAGGAATACGCAGACCGATAGTCTTCTTATTGTTTTTAAAGAGACGTGGGACGCTGTTGTTGGCAGGTAATATAAAAGTATAGGGGCCCGGAAGATTTCTCTTCAGTGTCTTGAATACATCACTGCTTAGAGCCTTTGTATAAAGCGAAATATGACTTAGGTCGCGACAAATAAACGAAAGGTGATCACGCTTAATATCTAAGCCTTTAATTCTGCAAACTTTCTCTACCGCTTTTTGATTATTAATATCACAACCCAATCCATAGATAGTATCTGTGGGGTAGATCACCAATCCTCCATCTTTCAGGATGTCGACCACTTTTTGGATCTCACGGGGATTGGGATTATCTGGATGGATCTTGATCAGCATAACACGAAGTTTTTAGCTGAGGTGGGGGGAGGAGGATTCGAACCTCCGAAGTCGTAAGACAACAGATTTACAGTCTGCCCCAGTTGGCCGCTTTGGTATCCCCCCTAAGGTTTTGAAAAAGCAAAAAAAATATCCCACGAAGGGATTTTTTTTGAGAGCCGGTGGAGGGATTCGAACCCCCGACCAGCTGATTACAAATCAGCTGCTCTGGCCAACTGAGCTACACCGGCGAGTGGGTAAGCTTACTGCATCGCACCGCTTCGACCGCCTACCTTTGCTGCCGTCAGGCCCTGGAGGAGTTCAGCAGGAGCTGGTCGTACAGGACTTACCCGGCGACAAAAGTAGAAATTTCTTCTGTTATGACAAGCACTTTTGCACTTTTTTTTTCTGTTTTTCCCCTACTACAGCGGATTTACCAAGGTATCAAAGACTTATCTGAGCACTTTCTCCCCCTTACTCCCACACCCCTACTGTGTTTGCCCAAATCACCTGCTTGTTTACATTTGCTAATATAAATTTTCGTACTTTTGATACTCAGCATTAATAGAAACACAATTAATCAACAACTCAATATGGAAAGATCTACCGACAAAACCTATTACATTTTTGCAAGTGGTGCAAAACTGGGATTAGCCCTGGTTGCCTTTTACACTATTATGTATCTGACAGGCCAACTGATTGAATCATCTCTGACGTCGCTTAGCTGGCTTATTTATATAGCGGTGATCTACCTTACGATGAAAGCATTCAGGGACAACTACAATGAAGGATTTCTGTCTTATGGACAGGGAGTTATGTTTGGCCTCAAAATCTCAATATTATCAGGTATCTTCGTCGGTCTCTTCTATTTCATACTTATGAGTTTCATTGACCCGGAATTCAGGGAACAGATGATTGCCGTGGCTGAAGAAGCAGCCCTGGCTATGGGCTTGCCAGAGTCTCAGGTCGAGGAGTTGCGACCATCTTTTGAGATGACTACCAATCCTTGGCTAATGCTGGTTTCAAACATGCTTAGCGGTCTCTTTACAGGAACGCTTATTTCTCTTTTTATAGCAGCCTTTGTCAAACGTAAAGGGGATCCCTTCCAAGACGCAATGAAGAATGTTGAGTAAGACTGATAAAATAAATCTGTCAGTTGTAATACCCCTATACAACGAGCAAGAGTCACTTGGTGAACTCACCGCATGGATTGTAAAAGTTGCTAATGAGCTACAGGTTAGCTATGAGATTATCATGGTTGATGACGGTAGTAGTGACGATTCATGGAATGTGGTGAAGCGCCTTTCGGAAGATAATCCATGTGTCAAAGGAATACGCTTCCGCAGAAACTACGGCAAGTCAGCCGCATTGCACTGCGGCTTCCTTCAAGCCGCTGGGGAGGTGGTTGTCACTATGGATGCTGATCTGCAGGACAGTCCGGATGAGATTCCCGAACTGATACGAATGATCCGGGAAGAAGGCTATGACATGGTTAGCGGTTGGAAGAAGAAGAGATACGATCCTCCAGGAAAGACAATACCCAGCCGCATATTTAATTACACGGCAAGAAAGGTGTCGGGTATCAGACTGCATGATTTCAATTGCGGACTGAAGGCATACAAGAATGAGGTAGTCAAAAGCGTTGAGGTGTATGGTGAGATGCACAGGTATATACCTATCCTCGCTAAACGTGCAGGCTTTTCAAAGATTGGCGAAAAGGTAGTTCTTCACAGAGAAAGAAAGTACGGTGTCACCAAGTTCGGACTCGAAAGGTTTATACGTGGCTTCCTCGACCTGATGTCAATAATGTTTATCTCTAAATTTGGTAACCGCCCAATGCACCTCTTCGGTTCGATGGGTACCCTGACATTCTTTGCCGGTTTTCTGGCTGCCCTATGGCTGGGTCTCAGAAAATTGTGGTTCGTTTACCATGGTATTGAAGCCCCTTTGGTCACCAACAGCCCCTATTTTTATATTAGTCTGACCTGTATGATACTCGGTACCCAGCTCTTTATGGCAGGATTTATTGCAGAGCTTGTGGGAAGGACAAGACCTGACAGAAACAATTATCAAATCAGTGAGACGCTTTGGGAAGATCAATCTGCAGACTTTGGCGGATAAACACGATCATATCCTCAGTCTTTGAGGGATGGAACCATTGTATATCCTTGTCGCGGCGGAACCAGCTAAGCTGCTTCCTGGCATAACGCCGTGTGTTTCGTTGAATTAGTTCGACAGCCTTCTCCAGAGAATATTGTCCGTCGAAGTAGTCGAATAGTTCCTTGTATCCAACAGTATTGAGTGAATTAAGATGCCTGTGATCTTTAAGGGCCCGTGCCTCCTCGAGGAGGCCGCGGCTCATCATATCTTCCACCCTATGATTGATTCTTTTATACAAGTCGTCCCTGTCCATATCAAGGCCTATCCTGATTATTCTAAACGGCCTTTCCTTTCGCATCCCGGTACGAAGTGATGAGTACGGCATGCCCGTCATCAAGCAAATCTCCAGAGCATGAATAAGACGTTTGTGGTTTTTAAGGTCGGCCTGACCATAGTACTCAGGATCCAGCGACTTTAGCTGAAGCCTTATAGCTTCTATCCCCTCCTCTTTGTAATGTTTCATCAGGTCATCCCTGAGACCGGGGTCAACAGTGGGGAGTTCATCAATCCCATAGCAAAAAGAATCAAGGTACATCATAGAGCCCCCGACCATAAACAGAACCTCGTGCTGTGCGAAAAGTTCCTCGCTCAGATACATGGCATCCTGTTCAAATTCATAAGCGCTATAGTAATCAAAGATGGAACGAGTCCCAACAAGGTAGTGCTTCACCTGGGCCTGTTCCTCATTTGTCGGGGCAGATGTACCAATTGGTAGTTCCCTGTAAATCTGTCTCGAATCTGCAGAAATTATTACAGAGTTAAATTTAGTAGCGAGTTCTGTCCCTGTTCTTGTCTTCCCAATACCTGTTGGTCCGCCAATTACGACCATTGTCCGGGCCATAGTCCAGCTTATTCAGGGTTAAAAATCATCATCAAAAGCGCCACTCTCCCCAAGGTTATCAGACATATCATCGTCTGAAAAACCATCAAGGTCATCAAAGCCGTCAAGTTCTTCAAAATCGAAGCCACCCTCCTCTTCTTCACCTTCCAGATCAAGCCCAAAGTCAAACTCTGCAACAGGCGGCTCGCCTTCCAGCCTTATTACCGTGGGCTCTTTAAGCTCTCCTTCTTCAATGCTGATCAATTCGATGAAAAGTACCCTTTCAGCAAAGGTGTCAAACGTATATAGCATTCGTTGATGAGGCTCCTTCAGGAAGTTGTCTATTACCTCCTCATCCATAATACCAAGTGTTCCGTCACCAGTCATATCGATCAGAGTGATCTCCTTTTCCTTCTGCCACTCACCGTCAGTAATAAAGAAGGACGTAAGCTGGGTACGGTCAAACGGAAGAGTATTTTGTATAAGATTATGCAAATCAATAAATCTGTCACTACCATTGATGGCAATGTCAAACACAAAATCATCAGATTCATTGCTTAATGCACGCAAATAATATACCATGTACCGGATTGTTTATTGTTATAATTTCACTCAAACATCCATCACCTAACGAAATAAGTCTTTATTTTGTTTCAAATATAACCTAAAACGAGAAATACGGCTACTGAATTATCATATTCAATTCCTGACGCAGAATAATATCATGTCGGGAAAAGGCTTTAGAAGGAAGACTATCTCAGATATGCGTAAAGCTTGGACGCTTCTTGCTCTGGTATGCCTCATCAATTGTGCCGCACTGGCGGCACAAAGCGAAGGGGAAGAGAAATCAATCCTGGACAAGTTCTCAGGATTTGGAGAACTAGTAATCGACAAACTAACCTTTCCTACTGAGAAGGGTGTTTTCGCTATTTATCCTTCAGGTGGCTACTCCTCACGCACAGGGCTGGAGCTTGGGATAATGCCTATATACAGCTGGGATAACCCGTCTCTTCCCGAGGGTAAGGTCAATACCCTGACTTCTACTGTCCAGGTTTCCACAAAGGGGATGGTGGAAGTGAGCGGTGAACTGGAATGGTACCTCTCGACTGACAGGTTGGTGAGGGGGCAGGTTGAATGGCTCCGTCTAAATGATAAGTTCTGGGGACTATGGACAGGTCAGGCAGTCCCTGAAACTGAATACCGCTCTGACAGGATAAAGGGAGAGCTGAGTTTCTTTCAGACCTTTAGAAAGGGCTTGTATGCCGGAATTAATGCGAAGGCAGGCCACTATGATATTAGTAAGGTCGAGAGCCCGGGTAATATCGGAATTCCGGGTGATGGATACTTTCCGGCATACGGAATAGATGGCGGCACCTTTGTGGCACTTGGGCCATCTCTGTTGTATGACTGCCGGAACCATGTGCTTGCTCCTACACGGGGAGTCTATTTGAACGCAACGGTAAACTTTTATGAAAAGGGCCTTGGAAGCGATTTCTCATTTACAAACTACCTGGCTGATTTTAGGTGTTTCACACCTCTTGGAGAGGCTGTGCTTGGTTTTCAGGGACTATGGGAATACAGCGAAGGAATTGTACCCTTCTTTATGATGCCCCAGCTTGGAGGTAAGGAAAGACTACGGGGCATAGGCCATAGCAACAGGGTAATCGACAACTCGGTTTGGCTGGTGAGAAGCGAAGTGCGAAGACATCTTTGGTGGCGGATTGGGGGAGTGCTGTTTGTCGGTGCCGGACAAGCATCCGAGAAGCCTGAGATTGATATTGGTAAACTGATCTACTCGGGAGGAGCTGGTTTGCGATTCAGACTACTGCCTGATGAGCCTCTCAACGTAAGGCTCGATGCGGCCCTTAGTTCGGAAGGCTTCCATGGGATCTTTATTTCTCTGAGGGAATCATTCTAGACCCTGGACTCTATAATCAGCTATGGATTAAATACGATCAAGGTAAGGCCTGCGCCTTAATTAACGCCAGCCACAATGCATAAATGAAGAAATGGAAATAGACAGGGATCACTACAAAAAATTACTTGAGGACCTTCTGACAGAACACAATGTCAGGGTCACCCTCCGGGGCATGAGCATGTTTCCAATGCTAATGAAGGGGGATATTGTTGTGGTTGCCCCTGTTGGCTATGACCAACTCAGGAAAGGCGATATCGTCGTTTTTGAAACTGATTCCATACTTGTAGCCCACAGGCTGATAAGAAAGAAGAACGGTAGTGTCCTTACCCGTGGTGACGGCAACCGCAAGTATGATGGATCAATTCCATTTGAGAAGATTAAGGGTAAGGTAATAAAAGTAGAGCATTCACGCTGGAAGCTTGCCAAAATGGCTATAAAGCTTCCCGGCACAATGCTCGCCTTTACTGGTCCGGTTACTGGTCCACTGTTTTGTCTATCAGGGATTGCAGCATACAGGCTTCTATGCCTGTTTCGCTGCCGGGGCGGTAAGAAAAGCAGCTAGCTGTTCCTTACTATGGTTTGAGTTCTGTCTGGACCAACCGAAACTATCGTAATCGGAATACCTAGTTCTAATTCAAGATAGCTGATATAGCTTTTCAACTCGGCAGGAAACTCATTTTCAGACCTTACACCAGTAAGGTCGCATTTCCATCCCGGCAATTCGGTATAGACAGGCTCCACTTCTCCTGAAAGGTCATATGGGAAATCTTCAGTCAGTTCTCCGTCAATCTTGTATGCTGTGGCAATCTTAATAGTTTCCAGATGACTAAGCACATCCCCCTTCATCATAATAAGGTCTGTCACACCGTTAATCATAACGCTGTATTTAAGGGCAACAAGATCCAACCATCCACAGCGGCGTGGACGTCCGGTTGTAGAACCAAACTCATTACCGCGTGTTCTGAGACTATCACCTGTCTCATCAAACAGTTCGGTAGGGAATGGACCTGAACCAACACGTGTGCAGTACGCTTTGAAAATACCGAAGACCCTTCCGATTTTTGAAGGTGCAACGCCAAGTCCTATACAGGCTCCGGCACAAACGGTATTTGAAGAAGTAACAAAGGGATAAGAACCGAAATCAATGTCAAGCAAAGTACCCTGAGCACCTTCAGCAAGTATACTCTTTCCTTTGTTAAGGTATTTATTAAGTTCATGTTCGCTATCAATAAACCTGAACTTCTTTATTGTTTCTATTCCTTCAGCAAGGCCACGCTCAAACTCCTCAATACTGTATTCAAAATCATATTGCTCAAGCAACTTGACATGCTTAGCTTTCAGTTCTGAATACTTAACCTCGAAATTACCTTCCAGGTCTCCAACCCTGATACCGTTCCTTCCGGTCTTATCCATGTAAGTGGGACCAATACCCTTAAGAGTGGAACCAATCTTGGTAGCTCCCTTGGAAGCTTCTGATGCTGCATCAAGTATACGATGAGTTGGAAGAATCAGGTGAGCCTTCCTGGATATAAGCAGATTCCTTGTAAGGTCTATTCCCTTTGAAGCAAGGTTATCAACTTCTTTCTTGAAAGTGATGGGATCTATTACAACCCCATTACCTATAACATTAATTGTGTCAGCACGAAATATACCCGAAGGGATGTTGTGAAGTACAAACTTCTTGCCGTCAAACTCAAGAGTATGACCTGCATTAGGCCCGCCCTGAAAGCGTGTTATAATATCATATTGAGGGGTGAGAACGTCGACCACTTTACCTTTGCCCTCGTCGCCCCATTGTAACCCTAAAAGAACATCTACCTTCATTATTACATGTTTTGTGTCGCCCCCAAGGGCGACTATGGTGACCAATAAACAAAAAAAAACCGGAAAACCTTTCCGTGGGGAATGGCCTTCCGATGTGTAAAATTAGCTATTAAAAAATAGTAATCAGTATAAAATCTTCAATATTTTTCACAATGACAACTTTTTTGTGCAAAAGCCATCTTCTCAGCTTACCTGCCCTGCTTTTAGGCTTTCCTTGTTATGTTTAGCCCTACATGCACTGCATATCCCATAGATATACAGCGAGTGATGTGAGATCTGAAAGTCCATAACCAACGTGGCATTGTTGAGAACAAGCTGAACTGACGGATCACAAAACTCAGTAACACTGCCACACTGCATACATATCATGTGATCGTGCTGCTTTGACTCAAAAGCCTTTTCAAACTGTGCTATATTCTTCCCAAATTGATGCTTTATGACTAACTTGCAATCCAGTAGAAGATCTATTGTATTGTATAGTGTGGCCCTGCTTACACGATAGTTCTTATTCTTCATGAAAATATACAGGGACTCTATGTCAAAGTGGCCGTTACGGGAATATATCTCGTCCAGAATGGCATAACGCTCAGGGGTCTTCCTGTGCCCGTGCTTTTGAAGGTACTCGGTAAACAGTTGCTTAACTGCTTCCTTTGTTTTGGTCTTATCCATATTTAATCCTATTAAAAACAGACGCCGGCAATTTAGTAAAATAAATCCACATAGCTGTAACAGATTTTTTTATATGTTGTAAAACAGAGCTGTAGCATTTCTCTGAAAACGTTTATCCACACACTTTATACAAGTGGCAAAGTTTGAGGAGTCAAAACAAAAAGCTATTTTAGTAGTTTGAATTTAAGTGTGATGAATGGCAAAGAAAACGCTTAACAAGGAGGAGCTTGAAGCCAAACGCCAACTCGAGGATATAATCAAACATTGTCCACGGTGCAAAGAGCCTGAGGATAAGCGTTTGATTAGAAAGGCGTTTGAACTGGCGATGGAAGCACACAAGGGTGTGCGCCGACGCTCAGGTGAGCTTTATATTCTACACCCCCTTGCTGTAGCACGTATCGTTTCCGAAGAAATTGGACTAGGTACCAAGGGTATTATTGCCGCCCTGCTTCATGACGTTGTTGAGGATACAGATGTAAGTCTGGATGATATTCAAACCATCTTCGGTGAAAAGATATCCAATATCGTTGATGGGCTTACCAAATTGGAAGGCGTAATCGACCATACAGGATCAAGGCAGGCTGACAACTTCCGTAAACTTCTCCTAACAATGGTCGACGATGTAAGAATAATTCTTATCAAGCTCGCCGACCGCCTGCACAACATGCGTACCCTCGAAAGTATGCCCGACCATAAAAAGTACAAGATTGCAGGAGAAACACTTTTTATTTACGCCCCCTTGGCTCACAGGCTGGGTCTTTATGCTATCAAGTCAGAGCTTGAGGACCTTTCTCTTAAGTATGAGCATCCGGCTGTTTACTATGAAATAAGTCAAAAGCTGCAGGAATACTGCTCAAAGAATGATGCTGTACTCAGACGTTTTTCCCTGCCTATAATGGAAAAACTAACAGAGGACGGATACGAGTTTGATATAAAAGGCCGCCCCAAATCGATCTTTTCGATCTGGAGTAAGATGCAGAAGAAGAATATCCCCTTCGAGGAGATTTACGATCTACTTGCCCTTAGAATAGTATTTAAACCAAAGCCCGGTGTACCAGAGAAAACTCAATGCTGGAGCATCTATTCGCTTATTACGGACATATACAAACCCAAGCCTGACAGGCTTCGTGACTGGGTTAGCATCCCCAAGGCCAACGGCTATGAGGCTCTGCATGCCACCTTTATGGGTCCTGACGGCAAGTGGGTGGAAATGCAGATACGCAGCGAACGAATGGATGAGATAGCCGAAAGAGGCTTTGCTGCACACTGGAAGTATAAGGGGCTGAATGACAGGGAATCGGAACTGGACAACTGGCTCAAACAGGTAAGGGAAATTCTTGAAAATCCCGACCTGGACTCTATAGAGTTTCTTGATGACTTCAAGCTCAACCTCTTCACTTCGGAAATGATGATCTTCACCCCTAAGGGTGACGTGAAGGTATTGCCCAAGGGTGCTACTACTCTCGACCTTGCGTTTGAGATTCACACCAATATTGGTTATAAGTGCATTGGTGCAAAGGTCAACTATAAGCTGGTACCGCTGAGTCATGAACTAAAGAGCGGTGACCAGGTTGAAATTCTTACATCGGAAAAGCAGACTCCGAAATACGAGTGGCTCAACTATGTGACAACGGCCAAAGCTAAAAGCTGTATCAAAGAGGCTTTCAAAAAGGAACGTCGTACTCTGGTCCAGGAGGGTGAAGCTATGTTACAGGAAGCCCTGAGCCAGAAGAAGCTTACGATCAACGCCAAGATTCTTAAGAAACTTATTGACTTCTATAACCTACCCTCCAAGGAAGATCTCTATTTCAAGATCGCAAAGAACGTAATCCGGCTTGACAACCTGCACAACATACTAAGTGACAAGGCTTCAAATAAATGGGTACGCTACTGGAGACTTTCATTCAACAGCAATAATACAACCAAAAACAACAGTCAACCTCATCAGACTCAGATGATTCTGTCGGATGACATGGCTGATGAATACCAGATTGCAAGTTGCTGTAACCCGATTCCGGGTGATGACGTGATAGGTTATATTGATGACAACGATAAGCTGATCCTACACCTCAGGAAATGTGCAAATGCTATCAGACTTATGTCAAGCCAGGGCGACCGTATAGTGTCAGCCTCCTGGGAAAGTCACAAGATACTATCCTTCTTGGCTCAGATAAGTATTTCGGGTATTGACCAGATCGGTATCGTTAGCAAGATTACCAAGGAAATCTCGGATGACCAAAACGTAAATATGAGGTCCATCCACTTTGACAGCCACGATGGCATCTTTGAAGGCTACATCTACCTTTATATCCACAGCACCGAAGACCTCAACAACATTATCCTTAATATCTCCAAGATCAAGGGTGTCCACAGCGTAACACGCCAGGAAAGGATTAAAAATATTGTAAGCTGATACTGGTCTTACTTGCCTGCTACAACGACATAATAATCTTCTGGCTTCAGATATTTTGCAGCTAGTTCCCGCAGTTGACCGGAAGTGATTTCTCTTATCACAACCATCATCTTTGAGTAGAAATCGAAGTCCATTTCATACTCAAGCAGACTCCTGTAAATGTCCGAGGTATTGAAAGGGCCATCAAATTCCCTCAGCATCTCCCCCAGCATGTAGTTTCTCACAAGGTCAAGCTCCTCATCATCCACCGGCTCGTCAATAAGTCGCTGCATCTCACCCTTTATTGCATCAATGGCTGCCTGTCTCATATCTCCCATTACCTCGGATGCTATAACCCAGATACCGCCTTGCTTGTAGGATACAATGCTGGAACCTATGCCGTAGGTAAGTCCCTTTTCTTCACGCACAACCGTCATCAGTCTTGATCCGAAATATCCTCCTAATATTGTGTTGAGCACCTGCAATGGAATAAAGTCGGGATGATGGTTATTAAAAAGGGGACGACCAATCCTAAGGGCTGACTGTAGCGCTCCATCCTTCTCTATCAGATGAAATTTCTCATCAGAAGGCGTAATTTGTGGAAAACCTTTTTCAGACGGTAAGCCGCTGTTCCAGTCCTTGTCACCAAAGTGGCGGGTCAATTGCTCCCTTATATCAGCTCCGGGGCGACCGGCCACAATTATTCTACATCCTGCAGGCACATAATGACGCTTGTAAAATGCTATTGCCTCATCTCTTGTCAGGGTGTCAAAAATATCAATTTCAGGAACCCTGCCATAAGGGTGCTCAGGTCCAAAAATCACCTTATTAAAAGCTCTGGCAGCAAGGTTGCGCACCTTCTCAGAATCAACAATAAATTCCTGACGGCGCTTATTAATGTATATTAAGTATTCCTTCTCATCAAAGATTGCATTGCGAACTATATCCTCAACAAGGGGCAAAAGCACAGGAAAGTCCTTTGTCAGGCATACCAGACTAATAACAGAGTTATGGTAGTAACTCTGTACATTCAGATGAGCTCCGTAGAAATCAGTCAGGTCGGATATCTCGGCTGAGGTTCTGTTCTTTGTTCCTTCCAACATCAGATTGCCTACTGTCGATGCAAGCATGGGTTTGCCTGCCTGAACGGCTCCGGCAGGGAATATCCAGTCTATTTTGGATATTTCCTGACTTCCTCCTTCAAGCAATGAAACCTCTATTCCGTTGGGTAGTACAAAACCGCCAACCGGCATAAACTCAGCCTTTTCTAGAACCTGAAAATCAGGCCCCGTCTTCCTATCACCATCTGTTACCATCGTTTCCTTTTCTTTCAATATTACCTGTAATCAAAACCCTCTCAGGAATTCTCACCATTTTCAGCAAGATAGCGTAGCATCGAGCAATTTTCTCTTCTGAATGTATTGGCAGCCACTTCCTTGATATTCTTTGCAGTCACCGCCCTGTAATGCTCTATCTCCTTATTGATCTCAGCGGCATCTCCCATCAACTCATAAATAGCCAAATTCATAGCCTTGTTAAGCGAGCTGATCTCCGCAAAGACAAGGTTACTTTCTACCTTGTTCTTAACCTTCTGCAGTTCCCGTTCTCCCGGTCCCGAAGATGCTATGTCAGCCAGCTCATTCCAAATAGCACTTTCTGCCTGTTCTAACCTCACGCCGGGCATTACACGGCCGGATACTGTAAACAGACCGGGATCCATATCACCCGAGATATAGGCATTGACATCGGAAAACAACTGCTCATCCTTAACCAGCTTCTGATACAGTCTTGACGAAGGTCCGTTGGAAAGAACATCAGATAACAGGTCTGTTACGAAAAAATCCGGGTCTGTCCTTTTGCCAGTATGGAAGCACAGTTGAAGTACATCGGCAGGAACCTTGCGCCTTACTGTCAGTTCCCGCATTTCGGTTTGCACTGGTTCCACAGGGAGGTTCCTCACTGGAACCTGCCGGCTTGGGATGCCTGAAAACCATTTCTCAGCCAGACGGAACACCTCATCGGGAATTACATTACCTGCTACTGAAAGCACTGCGTTATTAGGTGCATAGTGCCTGTAAAAAAAGCTTTTTACATCCTCCAGAGTTGCATTCTCTATATGAGAAATATCCTTTCCAATTGTTGGCCATGAGTAGGGATGCTCCTTGTATGCCAGAGGCCGGATAAGAAGCGCTATATCCCCATAGGGTTGGTTTAGATATCTCTGCTTAAATTCTTCTATAACAACCTTACGCTGCACCTCCAGATTGACCGGAGTAAAGTTGAGTTCCAGCATACGATCCGACTCAAGCCAGAATGCAGTCTCTATATTATTGGCCGGCAAATTCACATAATAGTTTGTGAAGTCATTACTGGTCCATGCATTGTTCTCACCACCCACCATCTGAACAGGCTCATCGTATGAAGGGATATTGCGGCTCCCGCCAAACATAAGATGCTCAAACAAGTGCGCAAAACCGGTCTTGTCCGGATCTTCATCCCTAGCCCCCACATCATACAACAGATTAACTGTGGCCATTGGTGTTGTATTGTCGGGATGTACCAGAATACGTAATCCATTGGCCAGCCTGTGCCTGTAAAACTCTATCATAAAAGATTCTTTAACCGGTTATTGTGATTCACCCGTGTTGTGACAGAAAATTATTACCTGCGAACTACAGAAGTCCTGCCAGACGATTTACCGCACTGCGGTAATCCATTAGCAGATCCTCGAAGATTGTGCCAATAGGCTTAATCTCTTCTACGAGAGAAACAATCTGACCTATCTCTAGTTCGCCTTCATCCAGATCCCCTTCAAACATACCCTTCTTTGCACGGCCCTTACCAAGCAGCGTACGCAGTTCATCGATAGACGCACAACCCAGTTCGGCTTCCCTCACCTGTTCGAAAAACTTGTTGCGCAGCAGACGTACGGGGGTAAGTTGTTTCATACTTAGCATTGTATCTCCTTCTCCCGCCTTCAGGCAGTAGCTCTTGAAAGCCTCATGTGCAGAAGACTCTTCAGACAAGGCAAACAGAGTACCTATCTGCACACCGTCAGCACCAAGTGCCATGGCTGCTGCAATCTGACTTCCACAGCCGATACCTCCTGCTGCAATCAAAGGAAGTGAAGTACTCTTCCTGATCAAAGGGATCAACGCCATCGTAGTAGTTTCCTCCCTACCATTATGCCCCCCAGCCTCAAAGCCTTCTGCAACTATTGCATCAACACCGGCTTCCTCGCATTTCCTTGCAAACTTAGTATTTGCAATTACATGCACCACTGTAATACCGTGCTCTTTTAAGAAACCTGTCCACTTTGCAGGATTGCCTGCAGAAGTGAATACTATCTTCACTCCCTCCTTAACGATAATGTCCATCAGGCGATCGATCTCAGGGTAAAGCAGGGGAACATTGACACCCCATGGCTTGTCGGTAGCGACCTTCATCTTTGCAATATGCTCACTAAGCACCTCAGGATGCATACTGCCAGCACCAAGGAGCCCAAGACCTCCGCTATTACTAACAGCAGAGGCAAGACGCCATCCGCTGCACCATACCATACCTCCCTGGATGATGGGATATTTTATATTAAATAACTTTGATATAGAAGTATTTTCCAAACTCATGACCAATTGTTTTTGAACTGCAAATATAGAGGAACAAAACGGCACGGCAAACAAAAGTTGCCTATTGAGATTCAAAGCAAACAGAGGCTGCCCGATAGGGCAACCTCTGTTGTTATTTCACCGTCATACGGTCGGGATTACCAACCACATTGCAGGTATCAATTATTTCTTATTAGTCTTACTCCGAAAATACCTCCGGCAATAGAACCTGGATGAGCAACGAATTTGACTTCGTACTTTCCATCCTTGTTGCTTGCCAGAACTTCAGCAGGAATTTCAAAGTCCATATCAACAAAGGTATCTCCCATAGTTCCGTCAAGGTTGACAGTAGCCAGATGCATTCCGTTCATCAGAATATCAAAATTGCGACCACTATCCTGACCAAAGCAGGTAATTCTAAGCTTGGCTGCCTCTTTGTCTGAGTCCTTCAATTCGTAGGAAAACCAACCCCGGGCATGTCTCCAGTGACGATCCTGGTGAACTCCGTTTTCTGTATCCTTTGACTTAAAGCTATGCTCAGTTTCAGGCTGTTGCTGACCTGGCTGTACAAAATCGATAGTAGCAGCTTCGAGAGCCATCAGCTCCTTTTCCTTCTGCTCGATCTCAGCCTTCATTGCATCAAACTCTTCTTTAGTTGTCACATTCCAGTACACCGTATATCTGGCATCGTGAACCCTGTAGAATGGCATCAGTTCAATCCCACCTTCAGGTACGGGATAGAAGAGTCCATCAGCCTTAAAGGTAAGAGGACTACCTTCAACAGGAACCAACTTAGCCGACCAGTCTCCATCACCCGTAACCATAACGGGTACATCCTCACGGGACACAAGCGGACCGTTAGCGACATGTCCCATACGGCTGCCATCAGCTACAAGACCATCAAGTCTGTTATCACCGTCACTACTCGCAAGAACTACAGGACCGTAAAGTATTGACATATAGGGTGAGTGATCAGGCAGGTATTCGCCATAAGCGTACATATCCAGGCCTACCTCGATCTTGTCACCATCTTCCCATTCGCGAGTTACTGCAAAGTATCCACCCGGAGTGCTTGTGCCTCTAACCTTACGGCCATTGACCTTTACAGTAAGCGGGGCCTTGTCGTTCCAGCGGGGATGACGAACAAATACGGTAAACTCAGAGGGCTGCTCCATATTAATCGTAATAGTGCTATTCTCACTTTCGGGAAACAATGTTTCCTGACTTACCTTCACTCCTTTTTCAGCCCAAATAAGTTCTGACGAGATAAAAAGGTTGACATATAGATTCTCTCTGTCATGAGCATAGATCAGCTCGCCATACTTGGCATGATTCTCTATTCCTGATCCTACGCAGCACCAGAAGGTCTCTCCAGGATTCGAGTAAACCCTGTAATGCTGGGGTCTCATCGGGGTAAAATACACAAGACCACCATGTTCGGGATGTTGTGAACCAAGGATATGATTGTACATAGCCCTTTCGTAATAGTCCATATACTCAAGATTACCACTACTCAGGTAAAGTGCCCTTGACAGCTTAAGCATATTGTATGTGTTACATGTCTCAGGACCCTGACGGGAATCAACCATTGAAGAAAAGTCATCAGCCGGGTGAAAGTGTTCATAGGTTGAGTTACCACCTATGCTAATGCTGCGGTGGTTGACCACAGTATGCCAAAAAAAGTCGGCAGCCTTCTTCCAGTCCTCTTTGCCACTCATCTCTCCAATTGTCATAAAACCGATGACTTTGGGGATCTGGGTGTTGGCATGAAGACCAGAAAGTCTGTCCTCACCCTGAAGCAGTGGGTCAAGGATAAACTTGTGAGAAAGACGTTGAGCCATAACCATGTACCTCTCATCGCCTGTTATTTGGAAGACATCAGCAAAAGCCTTGTTAAGACCTCCATGTTCGGATCGCAGCATATCCTGAAGCTGCTCATCGCTTAAGCTGCCAAATACTCCATTAAAGTAGTCGCTAAGGCCAATTAAGATCTTTTTGGCCTTATCATTGCCAGTATGGTTCCACACATCAATAAGACCGGCAAAAAGCTTGTCAATATTGTAGAGTGGAACCCACCTGTCGTTAAGACCGAAATTATTGGCTCTGATGTTGCCTTCCCTTATTTCCTCCCACATGACCTTTCCACCAGGAATTCCACCTACATAACCATTTCCATTGGCTTCCTGACATCTTGCAAGCTCATCAAGCATATAATCCAGTCTCTCATATGCCTCCCGATTACCTTCAGATGCAGCTATAAGAGCAAGGGAACTCAGATAATGGCCGCCAGTATGACCGTCAAGGCCCATACTTTCCCAGTTACCGTAATTTTCAGCCTTTGGTTGCAAACCAGCATCCTTTAAAAAGGGTGCAAGCAGTTTGTCGGGATCATGTGACAGTACATACTTGTCGTTAACCTCAGAAGCATGCTTAAAAGGACCGTCAGCCAGTCTGACCGAAGAAAGAGGAAAAGCCTGTAGCTTTTCCGATGGTTTAACACTTTCCCCTGCACACCCTGATACCAACGGCAACAGTACCAAAGACAGATAAATTATTGTTTTTTTCATAAGTAATTTATTCACACCAATTTATTCTACAACCGCATCATTATCTGATGTAGTGTAAAGTCCTATAAGACTACCTGTAAAGCCACCAGCAACATCTGTTGACAGAATATCACCTGATACTGTACCACCAAGGTTTTCGAAGGTTACTCCGTCAATTGAGTAATTGAACCTATAGTCGTCACCATTTGCATCAACCTGAAGAGTTACAGACTCCTTAAAGTTTACTTCAGTGAAAGCTATGATAGTGGACTTGCCGGCTGCAGTACGTTGAAGAACGATTATAGTCTTGTCGCCACTCCTGGTTACACCAAATACATAGTTGAATTTTTCACTCTGATAGCAAACCAACCCGGCAAGATCTTTAGAACTCAGAGGTTTATATTTAAGAGTGGTTGTAGCAACAAAAGTTTTGTGCTGTTGTCTGTGAAACAAGCTTGAGATAGGCGCAACAGCCTTAACATTTGCGGAAAAGGGTTTAATTTGTGCACCATCTTTGTTAACAGTAATGAAATCTTCTCTTGGGCCACGCATTCCAATCCATCTGTAATCCAGCTTAGCTGATTTGAAATCTTCTTCAAATGTGAAATTACCATTCGGGAAAAAGCCATCTTTTCCTGTCATGTTAACGACACCTTCAGGCGTTTTCAACTTGGGCTTCATAGGAATAAGACCGTTTTCAAATACTGGAAAATCACCGCTCCAGTCAACAGGCAGGATAAAGGTCTCACGACCACTGTTTACTCTACCCTTTTCATTTGGACGAATAGCGAGGAAAACACCGTACATCTTGCCATCAGGTCCTTCAACAAGGTCAGCATGCCCTGCCCAGTCAACCTTATTGGCTCTGTCCGGATGAAGGTACCTTTGAGAAAGAATAGGATTGGAAGGAGCCGGAACATAGGGACCTTTGGGACTATCGCTTACAAAGATCACTTCGCTATGCCAATCACCTGTTCCTCCTTCAGCACACATCAGATAATACTTGCCATCTCTCTTGTAAATATGTGGGGCTTCAATCCAGATCGGCTTTTCATCAATGTTAACACCACCATTTACAATAACCTGATCAGTTCCGGCTATAACCTGATCGTTTTCTACGTCATATTCCCAGATCTTAATAACACGGTGGCCTTGATACTTTGCCGTACCCCATGCCGGAGCATCGTTATGTACAACATAGGCCTTGCCATTATCATCAAAAAACAAGCTTGGGTCAATACCTTCAAATTTCAGTTTGTATGGATCACTCCAACCCTGAAAGGGATCCTTGGTCTTCACTACTATATTACCCATGTCTTCGGCAAACTGAGTAGTGATCATGTAAAAAGTTTCGTTGTTAGGATTGTAAGCAATAGCGGGAGCATAAATACCTTCGGCAATTCCTGATTTCCCCACCTTGAGCTGTGATTTTCTGTCAAGCACATGACCTATTTGCCTCCAGTTGACAAGATCCTTGGAGTGAAAGATAGGTACTCCTGGGAACATTGAGAAAGACGAAGCAACCAGAAAATAGTCTTCTCCCTTCTTTACAATAGCAGGGTCAGGATAACATCCTTGTAATATAGGATTGTAAAACTCGCCTTCATTCAATGGGTTATCATTGTAAACCTGGTCATTACCCTGATATATAAATTTTGTAAAGACAGGGGCCTTTGCCTGTTTGGGTTTTGCGGCAAACATGTTACCACTAACAAACAGTGCGGAAAGCAGCAGGGCCATGTAACTGAAACTGCGCTTCCCCATTTGTAGATAATTAGTTCCTTTTTCTTTCATTTCTTCAACTTTAGAATGGGTTATCAATTGATTTTGAACATTTCAATTATTGAACGGAAGTCAAACTTAAAATTACCTAATACCCTAAAGTATTATTATCACTTTCAGATATAGAATTTGAAATATTGAATAATGCTCAGGTCTTAAGTATGTCTGAAGGAGCCTTGCCATAGTATTTCCTGAATACAGTACTGAAGTATCCTATGCTTGAAAAGCCACATATTTCACTTACCTCAGTAATAGTATGGTTTTGTGATTTCAATAGTTCATAGGCATGAGTCAGGCGAATTGCCCTAATAAAGTCAGTAGGAGACTGTCCTGTAAGACTCTTTATTTTCTTGTACAACAACGACGAGCTTACATTCATCTCATATGCAAAAGTTTCCTTACTAAAATCCCGGTTTGCCATATTATCCCTGACAACTTTCAATGCCCTCTTAACAAACTGGTCGTTAAGCTCATTGTTTAGGATAGGTTCATCCAACTCTTCCTTTACCAACATCAGCAACTTGTCTCTAAGCATATTCCTGTTGTTGATAATGGAGATTATCTTCTGCCTCAACAATGTACTGTCAAAGGGTTTGATAAGGTAGTCGTCAGCACCCAGTCCAAGTCCATGTAGCTGATCTGCCCTGTCCGACAATGCAGTCAGGAGAATTATTGGAATATGGGAGGTCTCATAATCTGATTTAAGTGCTTTACAAAACTCGAAGCCACCCATATTAGGCATTACGACGTCAGACACTACAAGGTCTGGCTGCTTTTCCTCAACAATCTCAAGCGCTTCAACTCCATCTCCTGCTGTCATTACAGAGAATTCATCTTCCAGAGACTCCTTCAGGAAATTAAGAAGGTCCTTATTGTCTTCAACTATCATTACAGTATATCTGCCGGTGCCCTTCTCCTGGTCGTCATCCTGAGATATAATACTGATTTTGGGTTCCTCTCCTGCTGGAATTTCAGTTACTTCATCAATAAAGGGAATCTGAATTGTGAAAACGCTTCCTTTGTTGAGTTCACTTTCACAGTTAATCTTTCCACCATGCAGCACAACATAGGTCTTAGTAAGCAGCAAGCCTATTCCGGAGCCTACGATTCTTGAGTTGACAGCATTGTCAGCCCTGTAAAACTCCCTGAAAAGGAGCTTCTGAGCATTCTTGCTGATGCCCATACCATGGTCCTTAACACTAAGTCTCCAGCCTGAAGATTTACCACTGAATGTTACTTCGATTTGACCTCCATTCATAGAATACTTTATCGCATTTGACATCAGGTTATCAATGATCTTACCCATTTTACCTTCGTCAATGGAGCTGATATACTCTTCCTTGTTTGTATTGAAACTTATCCCCAGTCCTCCTGAGGAAGCAAGGGTATCAAACATTGCAATCCTTTTCCTGAAGAATCCTGGGATATCCACTTTCTTAAGCACCAGCCTCTCTTTGCCAACATCAATCTTTTGGAAATCCATAAGATCACTTATTACTGCACTTAAACCCGCAACCTGATCTCTTGCTATATCAAGGAAGCGTCTTCCCTTATCGCTAAGGCTCTCTTTAGCCAGTTCCTCTATCGGTGCCTTAATAAGTGTAAGCGAAGACCTCATGTCGTGCGCAGTATTTGCAAAAAATCTGATCTTTTCTTCGGAGTGCAGCTGGTTGATCAGGTTGATATGGTACTTGAGTGAAAAATAAAAGGCACTTAAGAGTACAAAGCCGACTATCACGAGAAACCATGTGGTTTCCCAAAAAGGAGGGTTCTTGACAATGTTGATGATTCTCTGGTCAATAAGAGTGGACAGTGAGTTATCATACATTCTGATATGCAACTTATAATCACCGGAAGGCAGGTTTGTATAGTTCATTGTCCTGTTTCCGGAAGGAGTACTCCAGACTTCATCAATTCCTTCAAGATACCAGGAGAATCTTGCTCCATAAACTTCTCCCAATGGAAGCACTTCAAAATTGAGTGAATTATGTATGTAATTCAGTTTCAAATCCATGGTATTATCGACAGGCATAGTAAGTTGCCCGCAAATACCTGTGCGTATTGACTGTCCCAATACCAGGATATCCTGTACGAAGATTTTGCCCTTGGAATTGGTTTGGGAGACCCTTGAAGGATCAAATAAAACCGCTCCCTGATTAGTTCCCCACATTAGTTGCCCGTCTTCCCTGATAGAAACCGCTCCCCTGTTGTATGACATGCCAGACAGGTTCCTTCCTGACGGAAAGGTCTCAACCTGATCTGTTCCAGGATCAAAGCGGCATACGCCGTTCTCGGTTCCCAACCAGAAAGAACCGTTGAGGTAAACTATTGAGTTTAAAAAATTGGAAGGAAGACCTGTTTCAGAAGTATACTGCAAGACCTCTCTGGTATTAAGATTGAATCTTACGAGTCCTCCACCTACTGTACACAACCATACGTCGTCACCCAACAAGTAAAGATCATGTACCAGATAGCCGGAAAGCAGGATTTCAGTATTGCCCGTTCTTGTGTCAAGCAGGCTCAGTCCGTGTGGAACACCAAGAATCATTTCTGATTCAGATCTCTCCTTGATAACGTGCACTGAATACTCGCCGAAATTACGGAAAGTACGGGTGCTCCTTTCAAAGCACATTATATCCCCCCTTACTCCTGCTATCCAGATATTATCCTTGCTGTCCCTGAAGATATCAAAAACAAAGTTGTTGTTAAACTGAAAGCTCCCCCTTTCTGCATGGTAATGAGCCAGCTCCCTTCCTGTGCGAGCGTCAAGCACATAGACTCCTGACGCATATGTTCCTGCCCAGATATTTCCGTCAGCATCCTCACATAGGGAAAGAAACACTTCTGCGTGATCCCTATGATTTTGATACAGAGAAGTCCATGTATCATTAGCAGGATTCCAACGGCTTATGCCGTTGGATGTAGCAAACCAGATATTCCCCTGCCGGTCTTCAAGGACCTCATTAACCTCATTGTTTGTAAGTGAATTACGGTTATTTGGTACATGATTTATCAATTGTACAGGTGAGAGTTCCCTGCTAAAAAAAGAGGCTCCTCCACCGAAAGTACATACCCAGATTCGGCCTGTTACTTTATCAATATGAATATCGTAAACCCCATTACCACTCAGTGATGTCTTGCGATCTATATCATATTTATAAGAATTGACAATTTCATAGGTATTTGACTGTACTTCCCATAGGCCCTGGCCATCAATACCTATCATCATTGTCGTATCACTGACCTGCTCCATAACAAGTACAGGCTGCCATGGAATCCCCTTCACCGCATGCATCTGTGAATCATTGGGATCAAAAACTATAAGACCTGAAGACTCAGTACCTATCCATATTTTACCATAATCCTCAAGATGATAAAGACTCATGACCCTTGGAAACGGCTGCTTAGTATGTATTAGGGTATCTGTAATATCAGCATCATTATTCAACACATACAACCCGTCCCTCCGCGCAATCACCAGGGATGCCTCACCGTATCTTTCAACCTGCATTATTTCACTGAAGCGCATAAGTATGGAACGACTATTGGGATCATACTTTATTAGTCCCCGGCTCGTCGCCAAACACAAGGCCCCACTGGTGTCAACCACCATATTGGATACGGTTAAAAATCTTATATCAAGTTCATCACGAACGTCTAATAAAAGATTAAACCTGTCACTTACTTCTTCATATCTGAATATCTGACCATTATTAGAGTATGCATAAAGCCCTGAAGGGAAATCAACAAGTTTAAGAGTGAATACATCAGGGGTAGTGTAGGGCATCTCATACATCCGGTAACTGTCATCTGTCGCACGCAATACTCCGGTCTTTGAAGAAACCCAAACAAACCCATGCTTATCAGTAATCACAGAAGTAGTCTCTCTGAGACTGATGTCAAACAAATCGTTCAGATTGTAAAACACCGGATCATCAGCGCGGACAGCAGCACAAATGAAAGCAATAACCGCTGTAATAAAACATGTTGCAAATCCACGTTTTTGCATAAAGTACAGTCTCCTTCAATTTTATAAAGGTAACTAATCGTAAATAATTACAAAAAAAATAATAAAACTTATAAAATCCTACAACTACAGTCTTATCATACAATAAAACCATGGTAGTACCGTTGATCAATAACGACGATAAATAGATGCAATTCCCCTATTGAGAGTTGCTAAAATTGTAGCTTAAATCAGATTTATTTGATAAGAAAAAATTAATGGCACTTAGACGTAGGGATATAAACGAATTGAATATATTAGGGTACTAAATAACCAATACTAATAACTAAATTAAAGAAATGAAGATGAAAAGATTATGTATAGTTTTATTAATTAGTTTGTTTTCTGTCAGTGCATTTTCTCAGACTTTTGACTTGTCAAGACTCAGAGCAGGTGCTGGTCCTTTCTTTACATCCTACTTCAACAGTGTTGGTCTCAATTTTAACGGAGTATACAATCTGGATGACGTATGGGAAGGTTCTTTAGGAATAACTCATGTTTTCCCGCAAGATTATATCAACTCTACAATTCTTGATTTTGACGGACATTACATTTTCTATAACGCAAACAGTGATCTTAACTTCTATGCCCTTGGTGGTATAGGTTTCACATTTTACAGAGATACATATAATTACCCAAATCCAGGACCAGGTTATCAACCCAGACATTTGAATGAGACCTGGCTTGGACTAAACGTAGGTGCCGGTATGAATCTCAAGCTTAACGACTTCTTGAATCTTGCTCCGGAAGTACGATTAACAGTAGCAAATGAAGTGTATGCCCGTATTGGTGCAACAGTTCAATATTGCTTTTAATATTACACAACAGATAACTTAAGTATGGAGGCCGGCTCAGACTGATATCTGAGTCGGCCTCTTTTGCATTGATGACATTTAGCACTTTTTATATAAATTCATTTTCCTACTTTTATACTGTCTTATTGTAAGGAAGAACAGCAGGGATGAGAAAGAGATTAATACACTATCCGGAAACAAATGCCGGAAGACCGGGATTTATGCAACAGCCAGAATTATTTTTGATACGAATCAAAAGTGTTTTCACAGTGGCAATACTGTGTTCACTGATATCGTATGCATGTTCAGACTCTGTTAATACTGACTATATCTATGAGGGCCTTGAATTTGATATGCCCAAAGTGAAAGAGCCTGAGATACCTTCGTACAGTGTCAGTTTAGCTGATATGGGAGGGGTGGCTGATGCCAGAACACTAAATACTGACTTTTTCGCAAAAGCAATTGAGCATCTTGCACAAAAAGGGGGTGGCACCCTGATTGTTCCTTCAGGCATTTGGCTTACAGGCCCAATTACTCTGAAAAGCAATATAAACCTTCACCTTGAGACAGGAGCAATAATCAGGTTTAGCTCTGACTTTGACTTGTATCCGATTGTTCCATGCAATTTTGAAGGCGCCAGTACCTATCGCTGCCAGTCGCCCATCAGCGCGATTGACGCAGAGAATATTTCGATCACAGGTAACGGGATAATTGATGGAGACGGGCAAGCATGGAGACCTGTGAAAATAGGAAAGATAGGAGAATGGCACTGGTCAGACCTGCTGGCTTCAGGAGGAGCCCTCGAGGATAACGGCACTTATTGGTTTCCAACAGAGCAAGCTGCCAAAGGTTACCGCATCTCTGGAGGAATGAACCTCCCTCCTTTCAATAATATTGATCAGTTTA
>CAYNFX010000003.1:5383-6831 GCA_964396555.1 uncultured Alkaliflexus sp. | reverse complement strand
TACCGCATCTCTGGAGGAATGAACCTCCCTCCTTTCAATAATATTGATCAGTTTAAGGAGATAAAGGACTACCTGAGACCTGTGATGGTAAACATGGTGAACTGCAAAAAGGTATTGCTTGAAGGAGTAACCATTCAGAACTCACCAGCCTGGGCAATCCACCCACTGTGGTGTGAAGACCTGATTATAAGGGATCTTGCAATTCGTAGCCCCCACTATGCACAAAATGGTGATGGCATTGATATTGAATCATGCAGAAATGTGCTTGTGTACAACAACAGTATTGATGTTGGAGATGATGCCATCTGTCTGAAATCCGGCCGTGACAGAGAAGGCAGGGATCGAGGCATCCCATCCGAAAATATAATAATTAAAAACAATACCGTTTATCATGGTCACGGAGGCTTTGTAATAGGCAGTGAAATGTCCGGCGGGGTGCGCAATGTCCATGTATCAGACTGCCGTTTCCTGGGCACTCTCGTAGGCATTAGGTTTAAGAGTACCCGGGGACGGGGCGGACTTGTAGAAAATATTTATATATCAGACATCGACATGGTCAACATCGTCAATGACCTGATCAGGTTTAATATGCTCTATAATATTTACACCCCGCTAGCAGATGACCTGATTGCAGGAAAGGTCAGCCAAATAGATGCTGAACCATTCTCAGAAGAAACCCCGGTTTTCAGAAATATCTATATCAAGGGTATCACAGGTAACAGCTCAGGATATGCTGCAATTATCAGAGGACTACCTGAGCAAAAGCTGGAAAACATAGTATTTGAAGACCTGAATCTGAGCGGACATAAAGGTATGATAATGATGTATTCCGGGAATGTGATTATTGACAAAGCAGTTATCAGTTGTGAGAAAGGCGCAGGACTGGCATTGTACAACTGCAGCAATATCAACACTAACAACATTAATGTACAACCTGAGGCGAGGCAGCCTCAGGTAATAGTCTCAGGACCTGAAACCCAACAAATCGGTTTTGGTAAGAACGAATGGATAAAGCTAAGAGATGAACTTTTGTTGCAAAACGGAGTGGATGCAAACTCAATTATTTGGAATTAAACGTGTTTTTTCAAATAAAAAGTTGCCGGGATTTGAAGCAATAAAAAAATAATATAACTTTGCCGCTCAATTTATTCACAGATAACAGTATAGTTATGTACTTAGACAAACAGAAAAAAGAAGAGATCTTCGCAAAGTACGGAAAGTCTAATACTGATACTGGTTCTCCAGAGAGCCAGATAGCATTATTTTCTTACCGTATTGCGCATTTGACCGAACACTTAAGGGCAAATAAGAAGGATCATAGCACAGAACACGCATTGGTATCACTTGTTGGTAAACGTCGTAGACTACTCAACTATCTAAAAGATGTTGATATCAACAGGTATCGTGCAATTATTAAGGAATTAGGTCTGCGTAAGTAATATTACGTC
>CAYNFX010000003.1:0-5283 GCA_964396555.1 uncultured Alkaliflexus sp. | reverse complement strand
TACATATCTTTGGCGCGTAAAAATGTGAGTAAATATGATTAAACCAATTGAAAAAGTAATCGATCTTGGCGATGGAAGATCGATAGTAATCGAGACAGGAAAACTGGCCAAACAGGCCGACGGTGCGGTTGTTGTTCGCATGGGAAATACCTATTTGTTGGCAACCGTTGTTTCAGCACAGGAGGCAAAACCCGGTACGGATTTCATGCCCCTTACTGTAGAATATAAGGAAAAGTACTCAGCTGCCGGACGATTTCCGGGCGGTTTCCAAAAGAGAGAAGGTCGTGCATCTGACTATGAAATATTGGTATCAAGGCTTATAGACCGTGCTTTGCGCCCTCTGTTCCCCGATGATTACCATGCAGAAACCTATGTAACCGTGACTTTGATCTCGGCTGACAAGGAAAGTACACCTGATGCTCTTGCAGGACTTGCAGCATCAGCTGCTATTGCAGTTTCCGACATCCCCTTCAACGGACCGATCTCTGAAGTTCGAGTTGCAAGAATCGGCGGAGAGCTAAAACTCAATCCTACTGCTTCACAGATCAAAGAAGCTGATCTTGACATAATTGTTGCTGCTTCATACGATAATATTGTAATGGTTGAGGGCGAAATGAAGGAGGTATCAGAAGCTGAACTTCTTGAAGCTCTCAAATTTGCACATAAATATATCAAGGAACAGTGTAAGGCTCAGATTGAACTTGCCGAACTGGTTGGAAAGACAGAAAAAAGGGAATACAACCACGAAAACAATGACGAAGAGCTGCGTGAAAAAGTATGGAAAGGAACCTATGACAAGGCTTATGCTGTTGCCAAAAGGGCGAATCCCAACAAACATGAACGCAGTACAGGCTTTGATGAGGTAATTAAAGAATGGGTAGCTGCCACCTACGAAGGTGTTGAAGAAAGCGAGATCCCAACTGATCTTATCAAGAAATATTACCATGATGTAGAGAAGGAAGCTGTAAGAAGGCTTATGCTTGACGAAGGCATCCGTCTTGATGGTCGTCGCATGAATGAAATCAGACCTATCTGGGCTGAGATTGACTGTCTGCCCGGTCCTCACGGTTCTGCAATCTTTACTCGTGGCGAAACTCAGTCTCTGACAACAGTAACTCTGGGTACTAAGATGGATGAGAAACTTATCGATGATGTTCTCAACCGCTCAACCGACAAGTTCCTGCTTCACTACAATTTTCCTCCTTTCTCTACAAACGAAGCAAAAGCTTATCGTGGTGTAGGTCGTAGAGAGATCGGACACGGCAATCTGGCTCTGAGGGCTCTCAAGCCAATGCTGCCGGACAACACTCCATATGCAATCCGCGTGGTATCAGACATCCTGGAGTCAAACGGATCATCATCTATGGCAACTGTATGCGCAGGTACCCTGGCACTTATGGATGCCGGTATTCAGATCAAGCGTCCTGTATCAGGGATCGCTATGGGACTTATCACTGACACTAAGTCAGACAAGTACGTAGTACTTTCTGATATTCTTGGTGATGAGGATCACCTTGGTGATATGGACTTCAAGGTTACCGGTACTGAAAACGGCATCACAGCAACTCAGATGGATATCAAGGTAGACGGTCTTTCATACGAAGTACTTGAAAAGGCTCTTAATCAGGCTCGAGAAGGTCGTATGCACATCCTTGGTAAGATTACAGAGGTCATCGACAAGCCACGTGCCGACTACAAGCCCCATGCTCCTCGTATTGTAGAGATCAGGATTCCTAAGGAAATGATCGGTGCTGTAATTGGCCCCGGTGGCAAGATTATTCAGGAACTTCAAGCTTCAACCGGGACTATAATTGGTATAACAGAAGAGGGACAACAAGGCATTGTAAGTGTTGCGGCCGATAACAAGGAAGCAATCGACATGGCTTTAGCCCGAATCAATGGTATTGTAGCAATTCCTGAAGTAGGCAAGATCTACAATGGTAAGGTCAAGTCAATAGTACCCTTCGGTGCTTTCGTTGAAATCCTGCCCGGTAAGGACGGACTGCTGCACATTTCCGAAATAGACTGGAAACGTGTTGAAAAGACTGAAGACTACCTGAAGGAAGGACAAATGATCGAAGTTAAGCTGATTGAGATTGACGAGAAATCAGGAAAGCTTAAACTTTCAAGAAAGGTACTTCTTCCAAAAGAATAAGTGTTTTTATATACAAAAAGAAAAGGTGTCCCGTAATGCGGGATACCTTTTTTTTTGGCCGCAATCAACCGCTCACTTTTTCCTGGAAATCTTGCCGGCGTAATAATAATTCGTTTATTTTAGTGCTTCACATAAAGTTTTTGACAGTGGCAAACCAGGAATACACCAAGAAAGAGTGGATCGCTATCCTCAATGAAAGGCTTGCAGGAACACCCCGTGAAGCTGCGCGTTATTACGGACTTGAAATACTGCCGCGTCTGATGACCTGTCTTCAAAGCAGCAGGCATTCATGCGACAAATGCGCACGCTATTTTGAGGATTTGGAAAGGATGACTTTTAAAATAACCGCATTGACGAAGGAGAATGATCCTGGGGTGAAGCAGTTTCAGACGCTTAAAGAGGATATTGGCAAACATCTCAAGGATACCCACAGACTCGTGGCAAGAGGAATGATCCGGGCAACCTTCGTTACTCTGGGTATGGCTACTGGTGGAATTTTATCCTTTGCTGCAGGCTATATCTTCAATATTAATGACCCTGCCGGGATTGTAATGCTTGGTTTCATTGCCGGAATAATCAGCGGCTGGATAACCGGTAAAGTCAGGGAAGCAGTGCTCAATAAGCAAAACAGATTATTCTAAATACACAAGCAATCTAATTCAGTTCAATAATGAGAAATTTCAGTTTATCGCTTTCCCTAATCGCTTTCCCAATGTTTTTCGCATGTAATGATCAACCTAAGGTTCTGGTCTATCCTGAAACACTAACTGTCGATACCGTTGATGTATATTTTGGAACAGAGATCCCTGATCCGTATAGGTGGTTGGAAGATGCTAATTCTGAGGCCACAAAGCAATGGGTTGAGGCCCAGAATACAGTAACTAACGATTTCCTTGCACAAATTCCCTTTCGCAATGCTATCAAAGAAAGACTTGGGGAGGTATGGAACTATACTACCCAGACTGTTCCTAAAAAGAATGGGGATAAACTGTTTTATTACCGTCATGATGGTAAGCAGAACCATTCGGTACTTTATGTAAAAAACCTAAATGACAGCATAGAAAAGGTACTGATAGATCCCAACCTCTTTTCTGAGGATGGAACAGTTTCAATGGGCTCAGCTTCAATATCACCCAACGGAAAATATGTTGCTTATGAAATAAGCAGCGGCGGCTCAGACTGGCGTGATGTAAAGGTACGTGATGTTGAGACAGGTACTGACCTGGACGACCATTTGAAATGGGTGAAATTCTCAGCACTTGCATGGGATGCTGAAGGCTTTTATTACAGCCGATATGACGAACCCGAAGCAGGAAGCAAGTTATCAGGATCAAACCTATACCAGAAACTCTTTTATCACAAACTCAACACAACCCAGTCAGAAGATAAGCTAATCTATGAAGACAAGGAAAATCCAAGCTACATGTTCTCCGGTGAGACTGATAACGAGTTCAACTTCCTATGCCTTTATGTAAGCAGCTCTGGCAATGGCAATATGCTCCTGATAAAAGACTTGAAAAACAATAGTGACTGGAAGGTTGCAGACCCTGATTTCGAGACCCAGACTGGTTTTGTAGCTAAATCCAGAGGCAAGATACTTGTTCTTACCAACACCGGAGCCCCACGCTATCGCCTGATGGCTATCGATCCTGCCAATCCGTCAGTTGACAACTGGGAGGAAGTAATCCCTGAATCCGAAGGCGTTCTTTCGGAAGTCTCCCTCAGCAAGGACTATATCATAGCCAACTATATGATTGATGTTCAGTCAAGAATAAAGCTTTTCAACCATAAGGGTGAGTTTGTCAGAGACCTTGAAATGCCAGGTATCGCAACCATCTCAGACATTACCGTACCCAAGGGAGAAAACAGGTTTTATTTCAACTATACCTCTTACATCACTCCGGTCAAAATCCTGATTTATGATATAGAATCGGGTGAACTTACTACGCATTTCGAGGCTCAAGTTGATTTCAATCCCGAAGACTATGAAGTCAAAATGGTCTTTATTGATGCTGAAGATGGAGCAAAAGTGCCAATTTCAATAGTACACAAAAAGGGTATTGTTATGGACGGAACTAACCCGGCACTGCTATATGGTTATGGTGGTTTCAATGTGGTTTATCCACCCCGTTTTGACGCACGTCTGATACCCTGGTTTGAAAACGGAGGCATATATGTAAATGCTCATATAAGGGGTGGAGGTGAGTATGGTGATGACTGGCACAGGGCAGGCACCAAACTCAACAAAAAAAGAGTCTTTGAGGACTTTATACTGGCAGCCCGATACCTTATAGACGCTAAGTACACTTCATCCGATAAACTCGCAATTTATGGAGGGTCAAACGGAGGTCTGCTTGTGGGTGCAGTTGCCAATATGGAGCCCGGACTGTTTAAGGTTTCCCTTCCCGCTGTAGGAGTAATGGATATGCTTCGCTACCACCTGTTTACAATCGGTTGGGCCTGGGCAGGAGACTACGGTCGCAGTGACGAAAGTCAGGAAATGTTCAGCTACCTGTACTCGTACTCACCACTGCACAATATCCCACAAAGTGATGTGTTCCCTGCAACACTAGTAACAACTGCCGATCATGACGACAGGGTGGTTCCTTCACACTCATACAAGTATATTGCACAGTTACAGAAAAATTATAGCGGCACCAACCCTGTCCTGATAAGGATAGACACAAGGGCAGGACACGGAGCTGGCAAACCCTTGTCAATGCAAATAGAAGAAGTAGCAGATCGTTGGGCGTTTACCCTGTTTAATATGGGTGAAACTTATGGAGAATAAACACGTTGGGCATCCTGTCGCTCCCTGTGGAGCGACAGGGATATATTTTTTTGGAAATAAGCTCTTTGGATTGACAAAGTGTAAATTAAAGAGTTTTTTTGTGTTACATGAAAATATTTAATTAACTTGTTGTAAAATTGGACGGAAGTACAGATTTTAGAAATGTAAAACGAATGCATCAAAACAGTAAGTTTTACTGCGAAGAAAGACTATATTTGTACCAATTAAGCATAAAGCTGTCCTAAAATTTTTGAAAACATTATTATATTTGTGAGAGAGTTAAGAATTAGTTCAAAAACAAATAATTAAGCTAAATTATGAAAAGAGCAACAGTAAA
>CAYNFX010000002.1:58980-60314 GCA_964396555.1 uncultured Alkaliflexus sp. | reverse complement strand
TCAGGGCAGGCAGGATAACCAAGCGCCGGACGTATGCCCCTGTAGCGCTCCCTTACAAGATTTGCCTGATTAAACTCCTCATCCGGCGCATATCCCCAGAATTCCCGTCTCACCCTAAAGTGTAGCAACTCAGCCAGAGCCTCTGCCAGGCGGTCCGCCAGAGCCTTTAGCAGAATAGCACTGTAATCATCATTATCCTTTTCAAAGGCTTCAACCCATTTCTCAATGCCGTGACCGGCTGATACTGCAAAACCTCCAATATAATCCCTTACACCCGACTCCTTAGGAGCAATAAAGTCAGAGAGACAATAATAATGCTCCTTACCTGGCTTCTCCTGCTGCTCGCGAACATTGTGGAATACAGCCTTAAGACTGCCGTCGGTTTCATATACTTCTATATCGTCACCGACAGAATTTGCGGGAAATATACCAAAAATAGCCCGGGCTGTAAACATCTTTTCCCTCTCAATTCGCTCAAGCATGGCAACGGCATCCCGGAAAAGCTTTAACGCTTCATGGGCTTTAGCCCTTGAATCGTCCGAACTGAACCGGTTCAGCCACTCTTTCTCTGCAGCTTTGTCCTTAACGTTTTCTATACCATCATAGCTCCCTGTCAGCCTCCAGGCATGGAAGAAGAAGGTCCAATCAATAAAGGGAATTATATCCTTTATCGGATAATCATCAAATACTTTTGTACCCAAAAACTGGGGAACTGAGACAACTGCCGTGTTCCATTCAATGGGATACTTCTTTTTGCGGGCTTCCTCAAGGATCAGGAAGCGACGATCCTTCCTATTAGAATTTGCAGTTCGCAACTGCTCATATTCTGACGCCACCTTTGCAACAAACTCATCCTTGTCGCGACCTGACAGCAAGGCAGACACAACCTGAGTGCTCTTGGAGGCATCTTTGACGTGAACCACCGGACCGCTGTAAACAGGATCTATCTTAACAGCAGTGTGGACAGAAGAGGTCGTTGCACCTCCTATCAACAAAGGCAGCTTCATGCCCCGCCTTTCCATCTCACGGGCCACATTTACCATTTCCTCAAGTGAGGGTGTGATAAGTCCGCTAAGTCCAACAATGTCCACTTCCTTTTCAACTGCCTCCTGCAGTATCTTCTCGGTGGGCACCATCACTCCAAGGTCAAATATCTCGTAATTGTTGCAGGCAAGGATTACACCTACGATGTTCTTGCCTATATCGTGAACGTCGCCCTTGACAGTTGCCATCAATATGCGGCCGGCTCTGCCCTGGATTCCAGAGGGACGTTTCTGCTCCTCGATGTATGGCTGCAAAAAGGCCACAGCCTTTTTCATAACGCGGGCTGTCTT
>CAYNFX010000002.1:52321-58880 GCA_964396555.1 uncultured Alkaliflexus sp. | reverse complement strand
ATCTCATCATAGATCTGCAGCATGCCCGGATTGACAATGCCCATATCCATGCCGGCCTTTATCGCATAATACAGAAAGACTGAATGAATGGCCTCCCGGACTGTATCATTGCCCCGGAACGAGAACGATAGGTTGCTTACCCCCCCGCTAATTCTTGCATGTGGGAGATTTTCCTTAATCCATTCGGCCGTTCTTATAAAATCAACAGCATAGTTGTTATGTTCCTCAATCCCGGTTGCAATAGCCAGCACATTGGGGTCGAAGATTATGTCTTCCGGTGGGAATCCCACATTCTCTGTAAGCAGTTTGTATGCCCTTGCGCATATCTCAATCCTGCGGTCAAAGCTATCAGCCTGACCCTTTTCGTCAAAGGCCATAACGACAACTGCTGCTCCATACTCCTTTATCTTTGAAGCATGTTCTATAAATACTTCCTCTCCTTCCTTAAGGCTTATAGAGTTGACGACCGACTTGCCCTGAGTACATTTCAGTCCGGCTTCAAGAACTTCCCAACGTGATGAGTCAATCATAACCGGCAAACGGGCAATCTCAGGTTCGGATGCCATCAGATTCAGGAAGGTTACCATCTCCTTCTCAGCATCTAGCATGGCATCGTCCATGTTGACATCAATTATCTGGGCACCTCCTTCAACCTGATCACGGGCAACAGTCAAGGCATCCTCGTATTTGCCTTCGCGTATCAGTCTGGCAAACTTCTTAGAGCCTGACACATTGGTCCGCTCGCCTATATTTACAAAGTTGGATTCCTTAGTAATCGTTAGAGCTTCCAGCCCGCTCAGTTTGGTAACCGGTTCCAATACGGGAGGTGTGTGAGGTTTACCATCCTTTAGGTGGGCTGCAAAGGCAGCAATATGCTGTGGTGTAGTACCGCAACATCCTCCTACTATATTGACAAGTCCGTCCTTCAAATAGCTCAGGATCTTTGGTGCCATCTGTTCGGGAGTTTCGTCGTACTCGCCAAACTGGTTTGGTAGGCCTGCATTGGGATAGGCACTAATATAGAATGGCACCTTCCGGCCCATCTCCTCTACATAGTAGCGAAGGTCATCAGCACCGAAGGAGCAGTTTACTCCGATTGAAAACAACGGCATATGTGAAACCGAAGCAATAAAGGCATCCATGGTCTGGCCGGACAGGGTACGTCCGCTGGCATCCGCAACAGTTACCGACACCATTACTGGAAAGTCCTTAAGCCCCCTCTTCTTCAACTCACTGTTAATGCCAAATAGAGCAGCCTTTGCATTCAGGGTATCGAAAATGGTTTCAACCAAAAGTATATCAACCCCTCCATCTAGCAACCCGGCAGCCTGCTCGGCATATGCAGAGACAAGATCATCAAAAGAGACGGCACGATAGCCTGGATTGTTAACATCAGGCGACAGTGAAGCTGTTTTATTCGTCGGTCCCATGGAACCTGCAACAAAACGTGGCTTTTCAGAAGTTGAAAACTTAGCTGCTGCCTCTGCTGCAACTTTAGCTGCAGCCAAGTTAATTTCATATACTATGCCCTCTGTACCGTAGTCAGCCTGAGAGATACGAGTCGAGTTAAAGGTGTTGGTCTCAATGATATCAGAGCCGGCACCAAGATACTTCTCATGAATCTCCCGGATAACATCAGGACGGGTAAGAGACAACAGGTCATTGTTGCCCTGCAGGGAACTCTGATGATCCCTGAATCTCTCTCCCCTGAAGTCAGCCTCAGTGAGCCTGTACTTTTGTATAAGGCTGCCCATTGCGCCATCAAGCAGCAGGATACGCTCCCTTACAGCCTTATGCAGTTGCCCGGTTTTCGTCATTATAATGAATGAGTTTAATTATCTGACCTAATGACATGCGGCCAATGGTGATATTTGTCATTTTTTTGCCGCAAAACACAAAGATAAGTATTAAATGAAACAAAAAATCAGCTTAAAAGCCTATGAATTACAGCTAAATATAGGAATCCTGCTTACAAAAAGATCGATATTACTGAATAGCTGAAACATACATCCTTGGCGAAATTCCCATTCTATCCCTAAAAAAGCGGTTGAAATTAGAGATATTGTTAAACCCGCACTCATAACATACCTGAGAAACAGACATCGACCGTTCCTGAAGCAGCTTGCAGGCATAGGCAATACGCATGTCATTTATATACTTAACAAGGGTTTTCCCTGTTTTTTGTCTGAAAAAGCGACTAAAAGCACTGCTGTTCATACCAAATCGCTCTGAAATACTCTTTAGAGTTATGTCCTTCGTGTAATTCAGGTTGAGGTAGTTAAGAACCTTCTCTATCCGGTTTTCAGGATTAGTATAGGTCCCTGGCACATTAGCAGAAGTCGTCAAAAGCCTGTAGGCTTTTGACCTGGCCATAGCATCCAGAAGTTCAAGCAGTCCCATAAGCCTGCTAAAGCCCTGTCGGTTATACAGGCTAATTATCATTTCACCTAGCTCCTCATTGTCAGGCATAATAAAGTGTACCCCGTGGGCAGCCCGGGCAAAGAGTTCCTTTATATGACTCATCTCGGGATAGTTCTGAATTGCCCTATCCATAAAGTCGGCAGAAAACTGCACTACTATGGCATTTACCCGCAGACCTGAGTGGCTGTCGTAATACTCCCTGTCATTCTTCCAATAGTGTGGTACCTGAGTTCCAACAAGTACAAGATCCCCCTTTTCAAAACGTTCCACACTCTCTCCAACAAAGCGGGTCCCCTCACTCTTCATCACATAAAGTATCTCCATTTCACTATGGAAATGCCATGGAAAAGTGAAATGCTGGAAGTCGTTCCATTTTACCTTTATTGCACTCTGCCCGGGTATAAGTACCTGCTCGTGCATTATTGACCTTGCTGCCCTGCTCACAACTGGCAAATTTAATATAATTAGTTGCAAATTTAATATTTGTTTGCCCCCCTCAAAACCCTTAACTTTGGAATAATCAAAACAAAACCATGATTAATCATTCAAATCAATCTGATATGAGCAACAATAAATTCGATATCAGCGGTAGAGTTGCCGTTGTAACAGGCGGAGGCGGAGTCCTCGGCAGCAGCATTGCAAAGTCCCTTCTTGAGGCAGGGGTAAAAGTAGTAATCCTAGACATCAGGAAGGAAGCACTTGACAGCAGGATAGGCGAACTGAAAGAGACAGGTGGGGAAGTCATTGGACTTGAATGTAACGTACTTGACAAGGACAGCCTTGTCAGCGTCAGGGAAATGATCCTTAAGAAATGGGGTTCTATTGATATCCTACTTAATATTGCAGGTGGTAATATGCCGGGGGCTACGCTTACTGAAGATCAGACTATCTTCGATATGAAGTTTGAAGACTTCCGTAAGGTCAACGACCTCAACCTCAATGGAACAGTATTCCCATCTATGATCTTTGGAGAAGCAATGGCAAAACAAGGTCGTGGCAGCATCGTCAATATCACTTCCATGGCTGTTTATGCAGCTATCACACGCGTACCTGGCTATTCTACAGCCAAGGCCGGTGTTGAGATCTTTACCAAATGGATGGCTATGGAGATGGCAATGAAGTGTGGTGAAAAGATCAGGGTTAATGCAGTCGCCCCTGGCTTCTTTATTGGCGACCAAAACCGTGCAATTCTGATAAATCCTGACGGCTCCCTTACAGAAAGAAGCAAGAAGGTACTTGCAAAGACCCCAATGGGACGCTTCGGTGATATTACTGAGCTAAACGGTGCAGTTCAGTTCCTCTGCAGCGATGAGGCAAGCTTTATAACAGGTGCTGTTCTTCCTATCGACGGAGGTTTCAGTTCATTTAGTGGTGTATAAAACTAAATCGTTTAGTTTATGGCTTTCGAAAAAACCATGAGATGGTTTGGGGATAAGGATCCCATCAAATTGTCCGACCTCCGTCAGATAGGTGTTGAAGGTATTGTGACGGCTCTGCACCATATTCCAAATGGAGAGGTGTGGACTGTTGACGAGATCATGAAGGTAAAGAACAAGATTGAGGCTCATGGTATGCGCTGGAGCGTTGTGGAAAGTCTGCCTGTATCTGAAGGTATCAAGATACACTCTGACGACTATCCCCGTCTGATAGCAAACTACCAAGAATCGCTCCGCAACCTTGGGCGCTGCGGTATCGACATAGTGGTGTATAACTTTATGCCCGTGCTTGACTGGGTAAGGACAGACCTGCATTACAAGCTGGATTCGGGAGTAGAGGTTATGTACTTCGACTTCCCCACTTTCGTTGCCTTCGATGCCTTTGTGCTGAAACGGCCGGGAGCAGAAAATGACTACCCTGCCGAGATCGTTGAAAAGGCCAGGGAGGTATACAAAAACATGAGCGAGGAGGAAGCCGAGCGGCTTGCCTACAACATAATAGTCGTTACTCAGGGCTTTATTGACGGAGTAGTGGACGGCTCGACACCCGATTACAAAAAGGTGTTCCTAAGCTTTATCGACAGATACAAAGGTATTGGTCGTGACGAACTCAGGGCAAACCTGGCCCGATTCCTCAAGGATGTGGTACCCGTTGCCGAAGAATACGGCATCAACATGGCAGTTCACCCCGACGACCCGCCTTTCCCAGTACTTGGACTACCACGTATTGTAAGTACCAAGGAAGATCTGGAATGGATTATCAGCCAGGTTGATTCGATTTCAAACGGAATAAATTTCTGCACCGGATCACTGTCAGTACGCAGCAATGACTACATTCTCGACATGATCAAGTCGGTAGGTCACCGCATACACTTCCTGCACCTGCGCAACAATGTGCTGTTGCCTGATGGCTGCTTCCACGAATATGGCCATATTGAGGGCTGCGTGGATATGTACGAAGTGGCAAAAGCCTTGCTTATCGAACAAAGACGTAGAATTAAAGAAGGACGCAAAGACGTCAGGATGCCTGTTCGCCCGGATCATGGAGTGAAAATGCTTGATGATTACAACAGGGAAGCCAACCCCGGCTATCCGCTTATAGGGAGGCTTAAGGGCCTGGCAGAACTCACAGGACTTGAAATGGGCATTGAAAGAATCTTGTGATTATTCTTTGGATTTTTTCTTATCTTCACGCAGTAATAAAAGGACGACTAGGACCCGGGCCATTAGGCCCGGGCTCCTAAAAAACCAGAGAATAAGTTACAAAAAATCATGAGTGAGACCCTGCTTGAAGCATTAATGCAGCTGTTTGCTTTGCTCACCGACATCAGGAAAGAGAGGCAAACAGGCAGGGCATACTCCCGTGTCAAGGATTTTCTTTCAAGACAATTCAGCAGCGAATATGTAGATCAATACCTCGGCCGCTTCGAGGTATATCTCAATCGCTATCACTCAGAGGTTGGCAGCAATAATCAGGAACTCAAGGATAAGCAGTCAAGCGACAACCTCAACCGCATACTTAATATCGCGACAAAGATTAATACTGAGCTTGAACAGGAGCCCAAAATTGTCCTGTTCTCTCAGTTGCTAGATTTCCTCAAAAAAGATGAGGAAATCGGTGATGATGAGATTCGTCTGGTTGACTTGCTGGCAGATTGCTTTAAGATAGAACCTGCGGATTATCAAAACCTGAAGAGCTTTATTCTTAAAGAACCTCTTGAGGTTCCCAATAAAAGCGAACTCTTACTTATCACCGGAGATAAAGAGGATATTCACCCTGAAATAAAGATTCTATACAATCCACCCCAACAGGTGACTGTCTGGGTCCTTCACGTAAAGAGCACCAACACTTTTATCTTCAGATATTCAGGTGAAAGAAACCTTTATCTCAACGGACATAAGGTTGAGACTGACAGGCCTTATACCCTTGCCGTTGGTTCGGTAATAAAGACCTCCCTGATGCCTCCTGTATATCACACTAGGGTGTCAGAGAAATTCCTGCGTCATAAGGAAGAGGGACGTATAATCTATAGGGTCATTGACGTATCCTACAAGTTCAACAATAATCTTACAGCGATACATCCCTTTAGTTTTACGGGACGATCAGGGCAGCTTGTCGGTGTCATAGGAGGAAGTGGTACCGGGAAGTCCACGCTCCTAAACCTGCTAAACGGAAATCTAAAACCCAATACAGGACACATCCTGATCAACGGGTACGACATTCACGAGGATAAGGAAACGCTTAAGGGCCTTATCGGATATGTGCCGCAGGAAGACCTTCTGAAGGAAGAACTTACGGTTTTCGAAAACCTTTGGTTCAATGCCCGACTGTGCTTCAGCGACCTGTCAAAGGAAGCCATAAAACAGAGGGTTGAAGATGCACTTGAGGACTTCGATCTGGTAGAGGCTCGTGACCTTGTAGTAGGCACCCCTCTAAACAAGATCCTCAGTGGAGGTCAGCGCAAACGCCTTAACATGGCACTTGAGCTGATTCGCGAACCTGCTATACTCTTTGTTGATGAACCGACTTCCGGACTCTCGTCAATGGACTCCGAGAAGGTGCTTTTGTTGCTCAAAAGACAGGTACTTAAAGGAAAACTGGTTGTAATCAATATACACCAACCCTCGTCTGACCTGTTCAAGATGCTCGACAAACTCCTGATGATTGACAAGGGAGGTCGTATCATCTATAATGGTAATCC
>CAYNFX010000002.1:0-52221 GCA_964396555.1 uncultured Alkaliflexus sp. | reverse complement strand
TCGACAAACTCCTGATGATTGACAAGGGAGGTCGTATCATCTATAATGGTAATCCTATCGATGCCATTGTCTATTTCAAGAGGGCTGCAAACTATGTCAACCCTGAGGAAAGGGAATGCTATGCCTGCGGTAATGTGAAGACAGAACAGTTGTTGCGTATTGTCGAGGCAAGGATAGTCAACCCTTACGGCAAACTGATACGGAAGCGTAAAGTCAGTCCTGAGGAATGGTATAAATTGTACCTTGAAAATTTTGAGACCAAATTCGAATGGAAGGAAAAGCGTGACCTTGAGAAGAAAGAGGCTCTTCCCCACAACCGCTTTAGGATACCAAACAGATGGAAGCAATTTAAGATATTTGCTATGCGTGATGCTTTGTCCAAACTCAAGGACAGGCAATATCTCGCAATCAACATACTTGAAGCCCCCATACTGGCAATTATCCTGTCGTTCTTTATCAAGTTTCTTGCAGGAGCAGAAGGTAATCCCAACCTGTATGTCTTCTCTGAAAATGTAAATATCCCCGCATATCTCTTTATGTGTGTGGTTGTATCTCTATTTATCGGACTTAATGTTAGTGCTGAAGAGATTATTCGCGACAGACGTCTTAGAAAGAGGGAATCATTCCTAAACCTAAGCCGGTTTAGCTTTCTAAACAGCAAAATATTCGTACTGTTTTGTATCTCTGCAATCCAGTCCCTGAGTTTTGTGCTAATTGGAAATTCTGTGCTTGAGATACAAGGACTCACACTTCAGTACTGGATCATATTGTTTTCTACATCATGCTTTGCCAACATGCTTGGCCTCAACATAAGCAGCGGTCTGAACTCGGTGGTCGCCATCTATGTTCTGATTCCTTTAATACTTGTACCGCACCTTCTTTTTAGCGGTACTATAGTTAGCTTTGACAAACTCCACAGTTCAATCAGCTCCAAGGAGTATGTACCCCGTTTAGGAGATATGATGGTAACACGTTGGTCATACGAAGCTCTTGCTGTGGAGCAATTCAAGAATAACAGTTACCAGAACAACTTCTTTGAGGAAGAGATGGAGATGAGCCGCAGCTCCTATTACAGCAGTACCCTTATCCCCGAACTTATCAAGCTCAATGACGCATGTCGCTGGGCATATGAGAGGGGCGAAATGGAGACTGTCAAGAAACATAATGCGCCCCTTGCCAATACACTCAGAGAAATGTTTGGAGATGAAGGAAAACAAGCTGCTGATCAATTGAGTAAGCAATCTCAAATTGAGTACACTGCAGCACTGCACGAGAGCATTAACAAAATGCTGCTTAACAGACAGTCGGCATACAACCGCATATATCACCGTTACTCAACTCTCAAGGACAGTAAGATAGATTCTTTGGTGCGTATTTCTTCTGTCAATGATGTAATAGCTCTAAAAAGGGCAAACTTCAACGAAGCCTTGGCAGACTGGATGATGGAACGCAGACAGGTTAAGCAGTTTGAACTTGTTGGTGACCGCTTTATTCAGAAGTCTCACCCGGTTTACCGTGAAGCCAAAGGTAAGTGGGGACGCTCCCATTTTTATGCAGCCTATAAGGAATTTGGTCCTCTGACAGTTCCCACCCCCCTGTTCAACATGATAGTAATCTGGCTTGGTGTAGGAATGCTCTATGTGACGCTCTACCTTGACATCCTGAGAAGAATAATTGACTACTTCAACACATTCAGATTACGTCAGCTCAACAAGCGACTGCAACGTCTGGGTACCTAAGCAAACTATGTCAGACAAAACAAAAAAACACTCAGAAGCCGAGGCTTCTGAGTGTTTTTATTTCATCCTGGTGCAAGACTCCAAATCAATAAGATTGAAGCGCATTACGCAGTTTCTCGAAACGGGCCTCATAATCCAGCATCGAGGCTGTGATTACTTCGCGTGCCTCCTCGGCGTTATAGACATGAGTTATCTCGGATGCCCTGTTCATGCCCGGCATATCCTTGTAAGTCAAAAAGTAGTGCTTTAGCCTTTCAAGAACAAGTTCTGGCAGTTCTGCTACATCTGTTACCCCACCATACATCACGTCACCCTTCAAAACTGAGATAATCTTATCATCAGCAGCATCACCATCTATCATCCTGAATCCCCCAATAGGGATAGCCTCAGCTATGATATCGCCGTGCATCACGTCTTTCTCTGTCAATACGCAGATATCTAACGGGTCACCATCACCCTTGATATCCTTTCTACCGGTTTTGTCTTCACATAACTTACCAACTCCTGGTCCGCAATAGGTTTGCGGTATAAAACCATAAAGAGAAGGTACCACATTTGAATACTTCTGAGGCCTGTCGATCCTCAGATAGCCACTCTCCTTATCTATCTCATACTTGATAGTATCAGTGGGCACTACCTCAATAAAACACATTACTATATCCGGAGCATTGTTACCTATATCAATACCATGCCAGGGGTGAGACTTATAACGCAGCCCCATCAGACGGCCTATTGGATCCATTAATACATTAGAGGACATCGGCTTTGTTTTTTTCTGTTTACTCATCTGAATTACTTATTTGACGCACAAAGAAAAGCTATTTACTTCACTTTGCCAATTCTTGTGCTTTGCAATCAGGCATTAAACAAAAGACAGGGAAAGAGGTTCACCCAGCCCAGCCGGATCTGTCAAGGCTTCTGTATTGTACAGCCTCTGCAACATGATGAGCACTGATTTTTTCCGACCCTTCCAGGTCGGCAATCGTACGTGACAATTTCAGAATTCTATCATAGGCTCTGGCCGAGAGGCCAAGCTTTTCCATTGCATTCCTGAGGATGGAAGCACCCGCAACATCAGGCACTGCATACTTTCTGAGCAACTTACTACTCATTTGCGCATTACAATGCACAGAGGGATAATCCTTAAAGCGTAAGTGCTGTATATCGCGGGCCTTGATAACCCGGCCACGTACATCCTCGCTACGCTCTGCCTGTGGACCGGATGCCAGTTTTTCAAAAGGAACAGGCACAACTTCTATATGGATATCTATTCTGTCGAGCAGGGGTCCAGATATACGACTCAAGTATTTCTGAACCATGCCGGGTGAACATGTACACTCCTTGTCAGGGTGGTTGTAGTAGCCACAGGGACAGGGATTCATACTTGCGACAAGCATAAAAGAAGCAGGGTACTTAAGAGACACCTTTGCTCGGGAGATGGTGATTTCCCTGTCCTCAAGAGGCTGCCTTAGCACCTCAAGCACAGTACGGCTAAACTCAGGCAGCTCATCTAGAAATAGCACCCCGTTATGAGCCAGGGATATCTCACCGGGCTGAGGATAGCTACCTCCACCAACTAAGGCAATGCTGGATATCGTATGGTGTGGGGATCTGAAAGGACGCTGTGTAAGCAAAGCCCTCTCTCCATTCATCTTACCGGCCACTGAGTGTATCTTGGTCGTTTCAAGAGCCTCGCTAAGCTGCATCGGTGGTAGAATCGTGGCAAGTCGCTTGGCAATCATAGACTTACCGCTACCAGGAGCACCAATCATAATCATATTGTGCCCTCCGGCTGCAGCTACCTCAAGAGCACGCTTCACACTTTCCTGACCCTTTACATCTGCCAGATCCATTTCGTGTGAAGAGGCATGACCCATCAACTCCCTCTCGAGATCAAACTTAACAGGCTCTAGCTGAAGCTCTCTATTTAGAAATCCGATCACCTGCCCAATGTCCTCAGCTCCGTAGACCTCTAAACCTTCAACCACAGATGCCTCTCTAGCGTTGGCACTGGGAAGTATGATGCCCTTAAAGTCGTTTTCCTTTGCACAAATAGCAACGGGCAATGCACCTTTAATGGGTTTAAGACTGCCGTCGAGAGACAGCTCCCCCATCATCAGATAATCACCTACGCGGTCTGAAGATATCTGTTCATCGGCTGCAAGTATCCCTATTGCAAGCGGCAGATCGTAGGCAGAACCCTCCTTCCTCGTATCAGCAGGAGCCATATTTATCACTATCTTTCTGCCAGGCCAGGCATACCCAAACAATCTGAACACTGATTCTATCCTTTGCTGACTCTCCTTTACGGCATTGTCAGGAAGGCCGACCAGAAAAAAACGAATGCCGCGCGATATATCAACCTCGATAGTGATAAGGATGGCATCTATACCTGCAACTGCAGCTCCGAAAGTCTTAACTAACATGCTGATTAGGGTTGGTTTCGTGTTGTTAAGGATATTAAAGGTATTAATATTCGGTAAAGAATACAAGGTTTTTGTATTTTTGTAATAATCTAAAATATCAGCTATGGGGCTCTTTAATTTCAGTACACAGCAAGCACGCTCTTTCAATCACAAACCCCTCTACTGGGATCCTGCAAAGGAAGAACGGGAGGAACGCGAAAGGCGCATAAAGGCAGAACTTGGACTTCTTGACGGAGACTATTCAACATCCGGTATAGAATCCAGGGTGAAGGGAGCCATGCGACGGGGCAACCCCGGACTCTTTGAATACAGACAAAAAGCAGTAAGGAAATCAAACCGCCGACTGCTTGTCTGGATACTGCTGCTTGCAGCAATAACCTTTTTCATGATTAAATTCTGATTTATTTGGGTCTCACAGATAAACTGAACACTGATATTGCAATAAAGAGAGTCAGGAATACATGCCAGATTTGATTCAACTCTTGCCCGATTCGGTAGCCAACCAGATCGCTGCCGGTGAAGTAATACAACGGCCGGCCTCTGTCGTCAAGGAGCTTGTGGAGAATGCACTGGATGCCGGGGCTACTGATATTAGGGTAATTGTTAAGGATGCCGGAAGAACTCTTATCCAGGTGATCGATAACGGGATGGGAATGAGTGAGACTGATGCACGTATTGCCTTTGACCGCCACGCCACATCTAAAATCAGATCAGCAGACGATCTTTTCTCTATAAGAACCATGGGCTTCCGCGGGGAAGCCCTTGCTTCTATCGCAGCAATCGCTCAGGTCGAGCTAAGAACCAGATCTACTGATTCAGACCTGGGAACACAGATTGTTATTTCCGGCTCAAAGGTAGAAAGCCAAAAACCGATTGCCTGCGACAAGGGCAGCAACTTTTTGATTAGAAACCTCTTCTTCAACGTCCCTGCCCGAAGGCGTTTCCTTAAATCCAATGCTACCGAGCTGCGTTACATTATCAGCGAGATGCACCGCGTTGCTCTGGCTAACCCGGAGATTGGGTTCATGCTCCTGCACAATGACCAACCCCTGCTCAACCTGAAACCGGAAAACCACCGCCAGAGAATTGATGCAATTGCCGGAAAACAAAACAACAAGCAACATATTCCTGTTAATATTGAAACCTCAGTGGTGCATATCTACGGGTTTATAGGCACCCCGCAGGGTGCCAGAAAGACTATTGGCAACCAGTACTTCTTTGTAAACAATCGCTTTATGCGCCATTCATATATGCATAAAGCAGTGATGGATGCCTATGCCAACCTTATCTCTTCGGATGCATATCCGGCATATTATATTTACCTCGAGATAGACCCGGAAAAGATCGACGTCAACATCCACCCGACAAAGACGGAGATCAAATTTGAAGATGAGCAGCTGATCTGGAAGATACTCAACTCAGCCATACGCGAGAGCCTTGGCAAACATAGCATAGTGCCCTCGATTGACTTTGATACTGAAGGACAGATCGACATTCCTGTAGGTTTTAACCCTACCGAAATTCATCCGCCGCAAATCAGCTTCAACCCTTATTACAACCCCTTTAGGCAGGAATCGACCTATCACAGGTCCCAGTCCGCTGTTATACCCGACTGGGAGGAACTGTACAAAGGGTTTGAAAAAGGCGGAGAAGTTGCCGGAGCAGATAATGATGACGAGGATGAAATAATCCTTCTCCCTTCAAAAGGTAATGAAAGCGATGTACAGACATCGATGGGCGGAATTGAACATGACAGGCCAGTTGAGGATGCGACTTTCTTCCAGATAAAGAATAAGTATATCCTGACCCCCGTAAGGTCAGGATTGATGATTATCGACCAGCGAAGGGCCCATGAGCGTGTTTTGTTCGAACGCTTCATAAACACAATCAGGTCAGGCAAGTCGGCAACCCAACAATTGCTTTTCCCCGAAATCCTTCATCCTGACACTGATGACGCGGTTCTAATGAAGGATATTATGGAAGACCTGGAGACATTCGGATTTGATATAAGAGAAACCGAACCAGGCATCTTTGCGATTAGCGGAATCCCTGAAGAATTTGATAATTCCCGCACAATTTCTTTTCTGGACCAGCTACTTGAAGCGTACAAAAGTGGAGAAAAGGATGCATCTTTGGAAGTAAGAGAACAGCTCGCTGCAATTATGGCCCGCAACGCCTGCATGAAGGCAGGCGAACGGCTCTCGGCTGAAGATATGACTATACTTGTGGCTAAGCTATTCCAGTGCAACACCCCGGCCTATACCCCGACAGGCAAACGGGTATTTACTATTGTTAAGAATGAAGAGGTTGAAAAGTGGTTTAGATAAGTTTAAATTTGCTGAATAGCTAATAACACGAAGGAATATGAGTTTCAGACCAGCGCCATTTGGCATGCCCCCGGTAGTGAAAAACCTACTGATAATTAATGTACTGTTCTTCTTTGCATCCATAGTCTTGTATTCCCGTTTTAATATAAGGATAGAAGATTATCTGGGACTACATGTACCTGTTGCGGACTACTTCAAACCGTATCAGCTGATTACCTATATGTTTCTGCATGCATATCCCCAGCCCTCACACCTGTTCTTCAATATGTTTGCACTATTCATGTTTGGTAGGATGCTCGAAATGGTGTGGGGACCTAAAAGATTCCTGCTCTACTATCTGGCAACAGGAATAGGAGCCGGGCTAATACAGATTCTCGTGCAAATGATAGATGTACAGCCTGTATTGAATGCTGTAACATTCTATCTAAATAACCCATCACACGAAAACCTGCTCGCTTTTCTTGCAAAGGCACCGATGATAAACCAAAGCGCCTATATTGCTTTTGAAAACGCTTACAATGGACTTATAAACACCAACCCAGAGTTGGCTATAGGACTGTCTAAGGAGTATGTTTACAACTATGGTGCTGACTTTGCCCGCCACCTTAATGCCTACGCTACTGTAGGAGCGTCAGGCGCAGTTTTCGGTATTCTGCTGGCATTCGGAATGCTTTTCCCCAACACTGTTTTGTTTTTAATGATTCCCCCGATGCCCATCAAAGCAAAGTACTTTGTAATAATATACGGGGTGATAGAGTTGTTCCTTGGAGTAGCCAACTTCTCAGGCGATAACGTGGCACACTTTGCCCACCTTGGAGGTATGCTATTTGGCTTTTTCCTTATCAAGTATTGGCGTAAGAAAGGAGTATATTAAAGTGCAGCTATGTCGATAAGTTCTGAAATACGGGATTCTTTCAAATATGGTAGTGTCCTTACCCGCTTGATTTATGTAAACATAGGGACATTCCTGATCTTCAGGTTTATTCAGCTGTTTATGGTGCTGATGGGACATCAGCCAGCTATGATACATCCCTGGTTGGCAGTCTTAAGTGTACCGGCTGATTATCTTGAGCTGCTTGGGCATTTCTGGACTCCCGTCACATATATGTTCCTGCATTTCGACTTCCTGCACCTTTTGTTTAATGTACTTTATCTGTACTGGTTTGGTAGGTTGTTCATTCACCTGATTGGCGAGAGCTACCTTTTACGTACATATCTTATAGGGGGTCTGGCAGGAGCTCTTGCCTTCTTCCTTGCTTACAACTTTCTACCGGCTTTTTACGGCAATGGCAATGCCATTCTTATGGGAGCATCTGCATCAGTTATGGCTGTGTTGTTTACAGTGGCAAAGTATAAGCCCAACCACAAGGTCTATCTGCTCTTCTTCGGTGAAGTAAGGTTGAAGTATATAGCTCTTACTGCGCTTATTATAGACATGATCAGTATTTCTAATCTGAACAATACCGGCGGACACCTGGCACATATTGGCGGTGCACTTGCCGGAATGCTACTTGGCTGGAGATGGACTATAAAAGGACTGCCAGACAGCAGGACCTTTTTGACTTCACCGTTGCAAGATGTCAAGAACAAATTATCCCGAAAGCCAAAGTTGTCTGTTGCCCATAAAAGGCCTCTGACCGATTACGAATACAATGCTCTGAAGGTGCGCAGACAGAAAGAACTGGATCGCATCCTTGAAAAGATAAAAAGCAATGGTTATGAGAGCCTTACTGCTGAGGAGAAGAGAACTCTCTTTGATGCTAGCAAAGAAGGGGACATTTAGCTATATTTAGAAAACAAATTAGTAGTTAAAGTTAGGCTTGAAAAAGATTCTTTATTCCATATCGCTCACAATAGTGACAATGTCTGCGCTGGCGTTGTTGTTTTCAACAGCGACAGCCTATATTCCTCCGGGAAGCCTTCACTTCCTGGCCTTTGCAGGCTTTGCCTTTGTTGCCTTATGGCTATTCAATCTTGCCCTTGCCATAATTCTCCTGTTACGCAAAACCTGGTTTGTCTTAATACCTGTTATCGCACTTCTTATCAGCCTGCCTCACTGGAACCACTGCTTCAGGGTCTGGGGAAAAGATATTGAAGCCTCTCTGGCACTTGAAAAGTCTGTAACTGTGATGTCTTACAATACCCGGATGTTTGATTACTACAAACACTCTGGAGTAAGCAATACCCCGGAGGCCACCTTTGATTTTATTTTAAAGCAATCGCCCGACATAATTAGTTTTCAGGAGTATTATACAAAGCTGAAACCTGAGGAGTACAGCCCCGCCTCAATAGCAATGAAATTCAAAGCCTACCCACACAGATACTTCGAATATAATAAAAAACATAGGGGCAATACCGGATATGGGCTGGCTATCTACTCAAAGTACCCTATTATTGAAGGTGGTGCAATACGCTTTGATAAGAGCCGTAATATGACTATCTATGCCGATATCAATATTGATGGGACGGTTGTAAGAGTCTTCAATTCGCACCTTGAGTCTATAGGCTTCCAGGACAAGGAACTGGATGTACTGGATAGCCTTGACTTTCGCATGAGCGAAAGTCAGAAACGAGGACTCTTGAATATCTCAAGAAAACTCACAAGGGCCCTAAAATCACGTGCCACCCAGGCAGAGACTATATCAAAACATATTACTGAATCCCCATACCCGGTTATAGTCTGCGGAGATTTCAATGACATTCCGGTATCTTATGTTTACCGCACCATGCGAGGAAAACTCAAAGATGCTTTCACTGAATCCGGAGCAGGATTCGGAGGCACCTATAATGGACGTCTCCCCTCTTTTCGTATTGACTATATTTTTCATGATCAGGCATTCAGCTCCTATAATTTCAGGAAGTTTCCGGTCAAATACTCAGACCATTATCCTATAATGACAGTAATTGATCTTAATCCTAAAAAGTGATTGACTAATAACCTTTTAAGATGCAACAATATCTCGACCTCATACAAAGGGTGCTTGCAGAAGGCGTACATAAGGAAGACAGAACGGGTACCGGCACTATCTCAGTTTTTGGACATCAGATGCGCTTCAATCTTGAAGACGGATTCCCGCTTGTAACAACTAAAAAACTTCACCTAAAGTCAATAGTATACGAGTTACTGTGGTTTCTGAAGGGCAGTACCAATGTCAAGTACCTTCAGGATAATGGAGTGCGCATTTGGAATGAATGGGCAAAGGAAGATGGAGAACTGGGGCCGATTTATGGTTACCAGTGGAGGTCGTGGCCGGATTATTATGGTGGTCATATTGACCAGGTGAAGCAGGTTATAGATTCTTTAAAAAACAATCCTGACTCGCGCAGGCATATAGTGTCTGCATGGAACGTAGGCCAGATTGACAAGATGCAGTTGCCTCCCTGCCATATTTTGTTTCAGTTTTATGTAGCCAACGGAAGACTAAGCTGCCAGCTCTACCAGCGCAGTGCTGATATCTTCCTTGGTGTACCCTTCAATATTGCTTCGTATGCTCTGTTAACTATAATGATAGCTCACACATGTGGACTCATGCCTGGTGATTTTGTTCATACCCTGGGAGATTCACATATCTATTGCAACCATATCGAACAGGTAAAACTGCAGATAAGCAGGGAACCCCGTCCTCTGCCGGTAATGAAGATCAATCCCAACGTTAGGAACATTGATGACTTCAGTTTCGAGGACTTTGAACTTACAGGATACGACCCCCACCCACATATAAAAGGCGATATCGCTGTATAAATGCCAACAAAATGGAGATAGCCATTATTGCAGCGATAGATAGCCAAAACGCCATTGGAAAGGGTGGAGACCAACTTGCCTATATTAGCAGTGACCTGAAGAGATTCAAACAGCTTACATCAGGATATGCAATAGTTATGGGACGAAAGACCTTTGAGGCTCTGCCCAAAGGAGCTCTGCCCAACAGACTTAACATTGTTGTGAGCAGAAATAAAGACCTGCAACTTCCATGTTGCGTAGTGGTTCCCTCCACAAAGGAAGCTGTGGAGGCTGCTAAAAATTATACTAAGCTCTTTGTGATAGGCGGAGGTGAAATTTACAAGACTTTTCTACCCTTTTCAAACAAGCTATACCTTACAATTATCCACTATAGCTTTGACGGTGCTGACACCTGGTTTCCCCAATGGGCTGCCGAAGAATGGCATTGCACTGAAAAAAGCGAAGTCTTTACTGATGAAAAAAGCGGACTCCGCTACCACTACGAGACCCTTGAAAGGGCTGCGCGGGGATAGACACTAGCTACCAGTTGAGGACATTCACTTCCCCAACTATCCCCCCGTCAATCCCTTACTTCCTTTTCTTTGATGAAACTAAAACAAAGGCGATAACCACAAAGCCGGTCAGTACTATAAAACTTGAGTAAAGGCCGTAAAGCTCGGCAACAAAACCCAGAATTACCGGACCTGTTAGGAAACCTATATTTGAAGAGGCTGCAATCATTGATATACCATCTGCTGGCCTGATACCATTGACGTTGGAAGCTAAACGGTAAATCTCAGGAACAACGACTGAGAATCCCAGACCCACTATCATAAATCCGCAGAACACGACAATACTGATAGTGCTGAGTACAAGAGCAAAGCCAACTAGACTGGTAAGGACAGCCATACTCAGTAGTCGCCATGAACCAAACCTAAGACTCATTGCGTCACCCATAAAACGGCCGATAGCCATACCAACAGCAAACAAAGCATAGGCTAATCCCCAGAGTTCAGGTCTGACCAACACAACCTGTTTCATATAAAGAGAACTCCAGTCTGCGATGGCGCCTTCAGACGCCATCATAACCATTGCAATCATAGCAATAAGCAGAATTGGCTTCCATGGTATGGAGCCTTTATCTTTCTTGGTCTTGGCTTCTCCCTTTATATTAATATATTCCTTACGAAAATAAATGTTTACTGATAACAGAATTACCAGCACCACACCGAGATGAACAAACGGCATATTAAAGCGACCTGCAAGATAGCCTCCCAGTGAGGCTCCTATCATCCCACCTATACTCCAGAAACCATGTGTGCCGGTCATAATATACCTTCCGGCTCTCTTCTCTACCTCTGCAACAAGGGAATTAAGACCAATAGCAAAGATAGAACTACACATCCCGTAATAGAAGAGTGCGGCCAGCAACCAGTAATAACCCGGAGCTGAAAAGATTCCAAAGAGTGAAGTCGCATAGAGAATGAAGCCCCAAAACGCCTGCCGTCCGACGCCTAAAATGATTGTAAGGCGATTGGACAAAGGGATGGTCAAAAACGAACCAAGGGATCCAAAAAACAAGGCAGTCCCAATCATAGCCTCACCTATCTCCAACTTGTGAGCTAAAAATGGAATATATACGATCCATGTACTAAACACCAATGCAAAACAAGTATACAGGAACGCCGGGGCGAAATATTTCTTTTCGGCAAAGAAGATCTTCAATGATAGCATATGTCTAAAAATGTGCGCGAAGTTACGCAAAACTTGCACATTGTCGATAAATGGCCTAAATTAAGACATTGTAAAATTTGTGAATGATCCCGAAGATTGTGAAAAGTCATATCTGATGTTTAAGACGATTTTTATTGTGCTGGGCTCTATAGCTCTTGCTCTTGGAATAGTGGGAATAGTAGTGCCGGGTTTGCCCACCACGCCTTTCCTCCTTCTGTCAGCCTATTTATATATGAGAGGTTCAGCCAGGTTGCACCAATGGCTGCTAAATAATAAGTTACTGGGTGGAAGAATTAGAAGATACCACACAAACAAAGGATTGTACAGACACGAAAAGATATATTCCATTGTGCTGATGTGGATCATGGTGTCGATATCTGCCTGGGGCATAATCAGTAATGTAAACCTTCGAATCGTTGTCTTAGCGGCTGCCTGTGTAGGAACGGCAGTTGTATGGTTTTGGGTACCGAATGCAAAAAAGTAAACTATCGGCACTTCAGGCAAACTAAAAGATAAGCATTGCTATTAACTATACATCAAACCTAAAATCATACATGTATGAAAGACGACAAAAAAAGGCTTACTACAGCATCAGGAAGGCCATATCAGGAAAATGAAGACAGCATGTCTGCAGGTCCTCGTGGGCCTGTATTAATTCAGGACAGCTTTCTGATTGAAAAACTTGCTCACTTCAACAGGGAAAGGATACCCGAAAGGGTGGTACACGCCAAGGGAACCGGTGCTTTTGGCAAATTCACTGTTACCAAAGATATCAGCAAATACACCAGTGCTTCACTGTTCAGCAAAGTTGGTAATGAATGTCGCCTGTTTATAAGGTTTTCAACTGTAGGTGGAGAGAAGGGAAGTGCCGATACGGAACGTGACCCAAGAGGATTTGCAGTAAAATTCTATACTGACGAAGGTAACTGGGACCTTGTTGGAAATAATACTCCCGTATTCTTTATTAAAGATGCCAAAAAGTTCCCTGACTTCATTCACACTCAAAAGCGTGACCCACATACAAACCTTAAAAGTGCGACCATGATGTGGGATTTCTGGAGTCTTAACCCTGAAAGTCTCCACCAGATAATGGTACTTTTCAGCGACAGAGGCACACCTGACGGCTATCGTCATATGAACGGTTATGGAAGCCATACCTTCTCTATGTACAATGAAAAGGGCCTAAGAGTATGGGTCAAGTTCCATTTCAAAACCCAACAAGGTAACAAGACCCTTTCTGCCAGTCAGGCAGAGGAGCTTAAAGGAACTGATCCGGACTATTCCCAGAGAGACCTCGTAAATGCAATCAAAAAGGGAGACTATCCAAAGTGGACCCTCAATATCCAGGTAATGACTGACGAACAGGCTAAGAAGTTCAAGTGGAATCCATTTGATGTAACCAAGGTTTGGCCTCACTCAGAATACCCACTTATTGAAGCAGGTGTGATGGAGCTCAATGAGATACCCGTTAACTACTTTGCTGATGTTGAGCAGGCTGCCTTTGCTCCATCCAACGTTGTAAGAGGCATAGGTCTTTCTCCAGATAAGATGCTGCAGGGAAGACTATTTGCCTATCCTGATGCTCACCGTTATCGCCTGGGGACTAATTATGAGCAGATCCCTGTCAACAGACCGATTGTTCCTGTCCGCAATCATGAGCGTGATGGCTATATGACTGTAAATGGTAACGGAGGTGATGCACCCAACTACTACCCAAACAGCTTTGACGGCATAGAAGCAGATCCAAAGTACAAGAGTCCGGGCATGGATCTTCATTCAGACTGGGCTGATTTCTACAACCGCAATGAGAATGATGACGACCATTATACTCAGCCTGGCCAGTTGTTCAGAAAGGTTATGACAGACAGCGAACGAAAAGCAACAATTAGCAATTTTGCCGGTTCAATGTCTGCAATTGAAGGCCCTAAGAGGGACGAAATAATACAACGCCAGCTTGGCCACTTCTACAAAGTTGACAAGGAACTTGCAACTGAAATTGCAAAAAAGCTGAAGTTTAACTTCAAAGCATAACAAAAGAAAAAAGGGTTGTCCTACAGGACACCCCTTTTTTCTTGTATGGAGACCAATGCTATTCTACTATTTTGTTTCTAACCCTGAAAATTTCATCGGTTATGAACAATACCTGAGCTTCAGTAATTGCATCATTTTCTACAGCAAGATAAGTATTGTAAAGTGGCAATAGTTCAGAAATAATTTCTGCTACAGCAGGATCATCCTTAGCAACCTGCATAAGTTCCATCAAGGTATTAAGAGACGCCTTTTGCTTCATCACTATTGTTACCATTTCCTTATTGTAGTAAACATTTTCGGTAATGTGAGTAACAATGTAAAGACCCTCAACCCAGGTTCCAGCAAGTACGAGCAGAGATACTGATCCTCTGTTGGCCTGATTCAAATATTCATATGTATCGTAGAAGGTGTTGGTTATAATGTTAACAAGTTCATCCTTGTTATCCTGATTGGCTTCAACTTGTTCAAGAACATCCTGACTGATAGCACCGGAAATATTTAGAGCGTCGATAAGCTTCTTGGACACATCCATGTATTCAATCACAGTCTGCTTTTGGTTATATGTGCTGGCATAGCTAAGGTCAGCGCTATAAATACCCAGGTTAATTGCCTTTGATTTTTCAGTAAGGTAACGCTCCACATTGCTAACCGGATTTGACAAATTCAAAATGTATGCTGCACCAACCCTGTTAAGCATTTCAGTAACTTCAAATGCTGTGGGAAGAGGATAAACAAATTCACGTACTTTTTCTTCAACTGTTGTTTTTTCTAGGACAGCTCCATCCTGCGAACCGTCGCCAGACGATTTGCGCTTCATATTGCAGGAAGTCAGGAGCAGAACTACTGAGGTTATCAAAGTAAGTGCAATCTTGGGATTTAAGAGTTGTCTCATAGTTTTCCAATTTATGTTTCCACAAATATAAAGTATAATTTAATCAAAATGTGAAGCCTATTACTAATTTTGCTGCTCTACTATCAATAATACATATGACCAATAATACCAGGGGTATTCTTCTTTCGTTGAATACCGCAATTCTTTGGGCCACACTAGCTATAGCCCTTAAAGTAGCTCTTAATTATATAGATTCATATACCATAGTTTGGTGGCGATTCCTGGTCGCCTTTGGCACAATTGCAGCCTATATGGCAGTTAAGACCCCATCCTCCCTTAAGATATTGGTACGCCCCCCACTTTCTTTGGTAGCAGCAGCTGTATTGCTGGGTTTTAATTTTATAGGATATCAGCAGGGTGTCAACTATGGTGGTCCTTTGGTTGCACAGATAATTATTCAGCTAGGACCAGTACTTCTGGCCTTTGCCGGATTCTTTATTTTCAAGGAAAAGGCTGATACAATTCGTGTAACTGGGTTTATCCTTACAGCAGTTGGCTTTGTAGTGTTTTACTATTACCAGCTGGACTTTATTCCCGCCAAGGAAAAACTGCAAACAGGATTATTCTGGCTGTTGATGGGATCAGTGACATGGACCGGATATGCTATAATCAACAAATTAGTGGTAAATAAGTACAGTACTTCTGAGATCAGCTTATTGCTATATGCTATTCCAACGTTGATGTTCCTGCCCTTTGCTGATTTTTCAACACTATTTCAGGCACACAGTGTTGGCATATGGCTTCTATTCATTTTCCTTGCATTTAACACTCTACTTGCTTACGGAAGTCTTTCACTGGCCCTTAAGTACATAGATGCAAATAAAATAAGCGTCATCATAACACTCAACCCAATTATAACAGTGCTAATAATGGAAATCCTGCTATGGGTCAATGTTAGCTGGTTCAGCACAGACCCCTTGGCACCAATGGCCTATATTGGAGCACTTGTAGTACTTGTAGGAGCTGTTATGGCTGTAGGAGTATTCAGCAAGAAGGCTAATAAGGAAAAAGTAAATCCTTAATCATTAGCTGTACCGAGCTTACACCATTATACACATTCTCTTCGATAGAGTATACAATGTCGAAGGGTTCTCTGGATTGGATCTTATCAATATGATCCTTCATTGAGAATCCTATCCCCCTGACTATGGCACCTGAACATTCCTCAATCAACTCAAACTTAATGTGATCACGACCCTTTCCCACAAGTTTTGTTGTTCCGTAATCAATTACTCTGCGGGTGACAAACAATGGTTTCTGATTGGCAGGGCCAAAAGGCGCAAACTGAGCAAGCAGCCTCATTAGCTTAGCATTAATATCCTTGAGCCTGATCTCGGCATCTATCTCAACCTGAGGAATCATCTGCTCAGGAGTGATATGTGCGGCTACCCACTCTTCGAATCGCTGAGCAAAAAGCTCCACATTCCCAATATCCAAAGTTAGTCCGGCAGCAGATGTATGACCACCAAAGCTGATTAGCAGGTCACTGCATGACTCAACTGCACTATAGAGATCGAATCCTTCCACCGAACGGGCTGAGCCCGTTGCTAATCCCTGACTCTCTGTAATAATTACTGTTGGCCTGTAGAAGCTATCCATCAGCCTGGAAGCAACTATTCCAATAACACCTTTATGCCAGTGGGGCTGGAACAACACCGTGCTTTTCCTATCCTTTTGTGAAGGGTCACTGAATAGCATTTCCAATGCTTCATTGGTTATCTTTTTGTCAAGATCCTTGCGAACCTCATTGTGACCGTTGATATTGAAGCTAAGGCTGTTTGCAAGATTCTCTTCCCTACTTATCAGTAGTTCCACAGCATCACGCCCTGATTCTATACGTCCGGCAGCATTAATCCTGGGACCAATTTTAAAGATCAGATCGCTCATCTCAAGCTCCTTATCCTCCATATTTGCCACACTAATAATGCTTTTCAAGCCGGTTCGTGGGGCACTATTAAGCTGCTGCAGCCCATAATAAGCCATAATCCTGTTCTCTCCGGTAATTGGCACGATATCGGCGGCAATGCTTACTGCTACCAGATCAAGATACTTTATCAGCTCATCTAGCGGATAACAATTTTTCATGCAGAAGGCCTGCATAAATTTAAAGCCTACTCCACATCCAGAAAGGTCCTTGTAAGGATATAAATCATCCTGACGTTTGGGATCTATGCAGGCTAATGCTTCGGGAAGAGCATCACCAGGAGTATGGTGATCACAGACAATAAAGTCGATGCCGAATTTCTTAGCATACCTGATTTTATTGACTGCCTTTATACCGCAGTCCAACGATATGATCAGGCTGCAGCCGCTGTCGGCTGCAGTTTCTATTCCCTTGGATGAAACTCCGTATCCTTCGGTATATCTGTCTGGAATATAAAATAACAAGTTTTGGTGATACCTTCGCAGAAAGGAAAACACAAGCGCTACCGCAGTAGTGCCGTCAACATCATAGTCACCGTAAATCATGATCCTTTCACCGTTGCGGATCGCCTTGCACAGGCGATCAATGGCAACATCCATATCCTTCATCAAAAAAGGGTCGTGAAGGTCATCCAGTGAAGGCCGGAAAAAACCCTTTGCTGATGAGAAACTCTCAACCCCCCTCTGCACCAAAAGATTGGCTACAATATGATCTACACTAAGCACCCCTGCCAAAGTCTCAACAACAGCACCGTCACCTGGTTCCTTGATCTTCCAACGTCTTTCCATTAACTACCAAAGCCTCCTAAAAAATTAACAATCCAAATATAGCCAATTTGCTTTGGATACAGAGATGAAGTCGGATAATATACTAAATGAAGGTAAGGCCAAACAAGGCAAGCAGCTTGCCAAGCAACACTTTTTTAACAGCTTCAATATCCTGGGGCGCATTTAGTTCCTTCTGGAAAGAAGTCACCCCCTTGTCAACAAAGCCACAAGGATTAATATGAGTAAAATAACCGAGGTCAGTATTTACATTTAGGGCAAAGCCGTGCATCGTCACGTAACGACTGGCCCTGACTCCTATAGCACATATTTTACGGGCAGCCGGCCCCTTATCAGTGTCAAGCCACACCCCTGTCGCACCCTCAAGACGGGCAGCCTCAATGCCAAATTCTGCAAGCGTCTGTATAATAGCCTCCTCAAGCCTGTGTATATATTCTTTGATACCTATGCCAATGGCTTCAAGGTCAAAGATGGGGTAGCCCACTATCTGTCCTGGACCATGATATGTAATATCACCACCGCGGTTGATACGGTAAAAAGTAGCATTGATCCTCTGCAGCAGCGCATCAGTAATCAGGAGGTTTGACTCATGCCCGCTCTTCCCAAGCGTATAAACGTGGGGGTGTTCACAAAACAACAGATAGTTTGGTACCTCCTGCTCAATCTTCCCGATTTTGGCTGCTGTCAGTTTATCGAATAACTCTTCCTGGATATCCCAGGCTTCTTTATAATCAATGAGACCTAAATCTCTATATTCTACATTCATATATACTCAATCCTTCAAAGCATTAATATGCCGTTCGGCATGGTAGGAAGAACGAACCAGAGGACTGCTCTCTACAAACTTGAAGCCCATATTAAGGCCTTCCTCTTTATAAAACCTGAACTGTGCAGGCTTAATGTACTCCTGTACCGGGAGGTGTTTGGGTGATGGTTGCAGGTACTGACCAATAGTAAGCACCCTTACACCGACATCCCTGAGGTCTTTCATGGTTTCAAGTACCTCTTCCTGAGTTTCCCCAAGCCCCAGCATTATACCACTCTTTGCAATACAACCTGCATCTGCAATATATTTTAGCACATCCAGACTAACATCGTATTTGGCCCTGGAGCGAATCTGTGGGGTCAGCCTTCTTACTGTCTCAACGTTGTGACTGATTACTTCAGGTTGAGCATCGATAACCATCTGAACAAGATTCGTCATCCCCTGAAAGTCCCCAATCAGCACTTCCATAGTTGTCTCAGGGTTGACCTTCTTAACCATCTTGATTGTCTCGACCCAGATACCCGCACCACCATCGGGCAGATCATCACGGTCGACCGAGGTAATTACTGCATGCCTTAGCTTCATAATCTTAATGGAGCGGGCTATACGTAACGGCTCTTTGTAGTCCACAGCCTCAGGCCTTCCTGTCTTCACATTGCAAAACTTACAAGCCCTTGTGCAAATATCACCAAGTATCATAAAGGTAGCTGTTCCGGCACCCCAGCACTCGGCAGCATTTGGACATTTTCCGCTAGTACATATGGTATGCAGCTCATGATCACGGATGGTTTTATTCATCCAGCTGTATTCGTTGGTATTTGGGAGTTTGATCTTTAGCCAGTCAGGCTTGCTTATACCTTTCTTCGTATTTTCCATCAGAACTATATATTGTTGAGGCCGGGTATCAAGGCAAAATTAGTTTTAAATGTGTATGAATAACAGGCGATGCTCTTAAATGTTTATAGCCCTGAGATTCCATAAAGTAAAGTTACCCTTTTTAAATTGAATATTTTGAGCTTATCTTTGCACCGTTTTACTGTACTTCTAAACGGACAAGACATGGATCAACTCGAACTGAGTGAACAGGAACTTATCAGACGTGATAGCTTAAAGAATCTGCAGGAGCTTAACATAAACCCCTATCCGGCCGATGAATATCCGGTAACTAACTATGCCGGAGACATACTCAAAAACTATGAAGCCAACCCCGATATATATCAGGATGTATGTATTGCCGGACGCATCATGGGACGCCGTATAATGGGTAGTGCGTCTTTTGCAGAACTGAAAGACTCAACTGGAAGAATTCAGATTTACATTAAACGGGATGATATCTGTCCGGGCGAAGACAAGACTCTGTATAATACTGTCTTTAAGAAACTTCTCGATATAGGTGACATTGTCGGCGTAAAAGGCTTTGCCTTTATTACCCAGACAGGTGAACTCACAGTTCATGTTAAGGAACTTACTATCCTGGCAAAGGCATTGAGGCCTTTGCCCGTCGTTAAGGAAAAAGATGGTCAGGTATTTGACGCTTTCAGTGATCCTGAACAACGTTACCGTCAGCGTTATGTTGACCTTATTGTCAACGACCCTGTGATGGACACCTTTATTAAGCGCACCAAGATAATCAACACGATGCGCAACTTCTTCAACGATAAAGGCTACCTGGAGGTTGAAACCCCCATTCTGCAAGCCATACCTGGTGGAGCTACTGCACGTCCATTTATCACGCATCACAATGCTCTTAATATACCGCTCTATCTACGTATTGCAAATGAGCTCTATCTTAAGAGGCTTATCGTAGGCGGTTTTGAAGGGGTGTATGAGTTTGCCAAGGACTTCCGCAACGAAGGCATGGACAGGACTCACAATCCTGAATTTACCGTTATGGAAATCTATGTTGCCTACAAAGACTACAACTGGATGATGGACTTCACCGAAGAAATGATAGAGCGCGTTGCTCTTGAACTTCATGGTACTACCAAGGTTCAGCTTGGTGACAACATCATCGATTACAAGAGGCCCTTTAAGCGGATCACTATGATTGATGCCATTAAGGAACATACGGGAATTGATATTTCAGGAATGGATGAGGTTCAGCTACGCGAGGTTTGCAAAAAACTGGGTATTGAAACTGATCCTGCAATGGGTAAGGGTAAGCTTATTGACGAGATCTTCGGCGAAAAGTGCGAGCACAACTACATTCAACCGACTTTTATAATTGACTATCCTATAGAAATGTCTCCGCTTTGTAAGAGACACCGTAGTAATCCAGAACTTACCGAACGTTTCGAATTAATGGTCAATGGCAAGGAGCTTGCCAATGCATATAGCGAACTAAATGACCCTATCGATCAGCTTGATCGTTTCCAGGAGCAGCTCAGACTATCAGAAAAGGGCGATGACGAGGCTATGTTTATAGACAGGGATTTCGTTCGAGCTCTTGAATATGGTATGCCTCCGACATCCGGTATGGGTATTGGTATAGACAGGCTCACCATGTTTATGACCAACCAGCAATCTATTCAGGAAGTACTCTTCTTCCCGCAAATGAAACCTGAGAAGAAAGCTGAAAAGGATCCTGATGAGAAATTTATCGAACTGGGCATTCCCGAGGAATGGGTTGCTCTAGTGCGCAAAGCCGGCTTCCAGAGAGTCAAGGACTTACTGGAAGTGGAGAACCCCAATAAGTTGCACCAGGATTTGTGTGGCTTAAACAAAAAGAATAAATTAGGCCTAACCAACCCCGCAAAAGAAGAGGTTGCAGCATGGTTACAAAAGTAATCACTGCATCTTACTTGAAAAACTAAAGACATGGACGTAACAACGTCAAAAATAGGAGTTGTTGGAAGTGGCAGCTGGGCAACGGCCATAGCAAAAATGATGCTGATAAACTCAGACTCCATCAACTGGCTTTTCCGGAAGCAGGATTATATTGACACCTTCAGGAAAGTTAAGCATAATCCCAACTATCTGACTTCTGTCAGTTTCGATACTGACAGAATAAACTTCACAACTGACATTAACGAGATAGTTGAGAAGTCTGATATCCTGATTTTTGCGAATCCTTCAGCATTTCTTAAAGAAACACTGCAGGATCTCAAAGTACCTTTGAAGGATAAGTTCATAATCTCGGCAATCAAGGGTCTGGTAACTGACGAGAACATGGTAATAGGCAGCTATTTCCATACTTTTTATGATGTGCCTCTTGATCAGATACTTGTAATATCCGGACCCTGCCATGCTGAGGAGGTAGCATTGGAAAGGCTTTCCTACCTTACCATTGCCTGCCAGAACATCAAAACCGGTCGGGAGTTTGCCAACCGCCTGCAGTGCAACTTTATCAATACCGTGGTGACTGATGATATCTATGGTACTGAGTACGCTGCAGTGATTAAGAATATTATGGCTATTGCCTCAGGTATATGCCATGGCCTTGGTTACGGGGATAACTTTCAGGCTGTACTCATCTCAAATGCAATTCAGGAGATGAAGCGCTTCGTGGATACGGTACACCCTATACCACGTGATATAAAGAGTTCGGCTTACCTTGGCGACCTCCTGGTTACCTGCTATTCGCAGTTCAGCCGTAACCGTACCTTTGGTACTATGATCGGTAAGGGATACTCAGTCAAAAGCGCCCAGCTTGAAATGCTTATGATTGCTGAAGGATACTATGCTGCAAAAAGCATAAAGGAGATCAACGATAAGTACAATGTCTTTATGCCGATAACCAATGCGGTATATAATATTATTTACGAAAAGATCTCGCCTGCAATAGAGATTCGACTATTAACTGAGTTATTACGATAAACATAAGTTGCTTAATATAGTATGCAAAAGATCAAAATAGACATCACAAAGACCGCTGGCTTTATCAAAGATGAAGCCATTCAGGCGATAAAGGAAGAAGTAGCTGAAGGATTGCAAGCCCTTGAAAAGGGTACGGGAAAGGGAAATGACTTTCTTGGATGGCTTGATCTACCTACTTCTGTTGGTAAGGATGAAATTACCAAAATCAGGAAAAGCGCTGAGCGCCTGAGGGCTCAGTCTGAAGTGGTGGTAGTTGTCGGAATCGGCGGCAGCTACCTAGGCGCTAAAGCCGTAATTGATGCTCTCTCCGGCCATTTTGCAACTTTGCAAAAAGGCAACCAGAGAACTTCTATTGTTTATGCCGGCCACAATATCTGCGAAGACTACAGTTACGAACTTCTTGAAATGCTCAAGGACAAGGATTTCTCAGTTGTTGTTATTTCCAAGTCGGGCACAACTACAGAACCTGCACTGGCATTCCGTTTGCTTAAGGAACTGCTTGAAAAGAAATATGGTGTTGGCCATATCAAGGATCGCATTATAGCTATCACTGATGAATCCAAAGGTGCACTGCGTACCCTGGCTGACAAGGAAGGTTATGAAGCCTATGTAATTCCTGATAATGTTGGAGGTCGTTTCTCTGTGCTTACCCCTGTAGGACTGCTGCCAATAGCAATAGCCGGTATTGATATAGAAAAATTGCTTGAAGGCGCTGCCTTTATGCAAAAGGAAACAACAGCTGACAAGGCTTTTGACGAAAACCCTGCAGCAGTTTACGCTGCAGTAAGAAACCTCCTTTACAGGGATGGCAAGACTACAGAGATTCTTGTTAACTACCACTCAAAACTGCACTATGTTGCAGAATGGTGGAAACAGTTGTATGGCGAAAGCGAAGGCAAGGAAAATAAGGGAATTTTTCCGGCATCAGTTGACTTCACTACCGACCTTCACTCAATGGGTCAGTGGATCCAGGAAGGATGCCGAAATATCTTCGAAACAGTTATTTCTATCGAAAAACCAAAATATAAGGTTGAGATTCCAGCTGACATGGACAACCTCGACAACCTCAACTACCTTGCAGGTAAGCGTGTTGACGAAGTCAACAAGATGGCTGAGATCGGTACCCGCCTGGCTCATATCGATGGTGGTGTACCCAATATCCGTGTTGTAGTTCCCGAGCTAAATGAGTTCTACCTTGGTCAGCTGCTGTATTTCTTCGAAAAGGCCTGCGGTATTAGCGGATATGTATTGGGTGTCAACCCTTTCGATCAACCCGGAGTTGAGGCATACAAGAAGAATATGTTTGCTCTGCTTGGCAAACCCGGTTCAGAAAAGGAAACCCAAGCCATCAGAAAACGCCTTGATGCTTAGTATTTAGGCTTGTGATGCACCAAGCTGATAAGGAATTGAGTAATACAAACAAAAGCCTGTAGACATAAAATGCAGAAGGGCTATCACTCCAGTGGTAGCCTTTTCTATTTGTCATATGTAAACAGTAAGGGTGAAATGCCTTCCTGTATGGCCTAATTCAGCTAGCTCTTATAGGTGGTACGCTACAAGGCCCTCAACAGGGGATCTCATAATCAGCCCGACACTGAATCCGGTCGTTGCAGCGGCCTCTTTAAGAAGCGTGCGGAACTCATAAGCCACACTGCCTACAAGGTTTACCGGCAAACTTGAAGCCTCTGGATACAGAGCAATATTGCGCACAAAGAAGGCGGCAAATCCCTTTCGCACTATGTCTGCAATAACTGCCTCTTCTATATTGTCAGCAATAAAGCGTGTAAATCCTGCAAGAAACCTGTTGGGAAAGGGCTGCCGGTACACTCTTTCAAGTATCTCTGCTACACTAAGCTGATACTGCTCAAAGAATCGGTTACAGATAAGTTCCGGCAGTTGTTTTTTCAAAATATCCCCAATCAGCGTCCGTCCCAATACTGCACCACTACCCTCATCTCCTAAGATAAAACCTAAGGGTGAGACATTACTTACTATCTTTTGTCCATCATAATAGCATGAGTTGGAGCCGGTTCCCAGGATTGCTGCTATACCTCTGTCTCTGCCAAGCAGCGCCCGCGCAGCTGCCATCAGATCACTCTCAACTTCTATATCAGAAATACCAAAGTGCCTTGTCAAAAAACTCTTAACAAGTGTGCATTTTTCAGGATTAGCACAGCCTGCACCGTAAAAATAGATTTTTTTGACCTGGCTTACATCCATCGAAAACTCCTCCGCCAGCACAGCAAATATCTCATCTTCATTCTGATAATATGGATTAATCCCTGTAGTATCGCAGTACACTACATCAGAACAGTCCCTGTCAACCAGGGCCCAGGTAGTATGTGTAGATCCGCTGTCGGCAATCAGAATCATAATGCGGGTTTATTTTCTAATAAGACCTAAAGAAAGTAACTTTGAATAGATAAAGATATGCAAAATATGATTGACTCAGTCACCTGCTTTGTGCAGACAGCCCCTGGAGTAGAGCTGGAACTATCACGTTTCTGCCATAACTCCGCTATAAAGAAAGTCTTCCTGATCGGCAGCAAAGATGACCAAGGCCAAAGCTGTGAGAAGGTCCACAACCTTGATGCCGCACCAATATATACAGGTGAGACGATAAAAAAAATAGCTGCCCTGTCCGATAGTGAGTTCACACTGCTCTATACTGATGCCAGACTTCCTGATTCAGGCCCCTATGCAATCGAACGCTTTATCCAAATATGCCGTGCTACCGGAGCCGCCATGCTCTATTCAGACTACCGTGATGAAAAGGAAGGTTTTGTAGTTAATGTACCCCTGATCGATTATCAGAAAGGAAGTCTGAGGGATGATTTCAACTTCGGCCCACTTCTATTTTTCCGTACTGATATCTTTAAGCAGACTGCTCAGGAAGTATGCAGAGACCTGAGATATGGGGGAGTTTACGAACTGAGACTTGGCATATCAAGAAGCTCCGAAATATTCCATATTCCAGAGCCTCTATACACAATCAAGGAAAGCGACCGCAGAAGCAGTGGTGAAAAGATCTTTGACTATGTCAACCCCCGCATGCGGGAGGTCCAGATAGAGATGGAAGAGGTCTGCACCCGCCACCTTAAGGCAATTGGTGCCTGGCTGGCACCGGACTTCAAACAGGGCAATCTTGGCGAAGGCAGTTTCACGGTCGAAGCTACTGTAGTTATACCTGTTCGTAACCGCTGCAAGACTATTGAGGATGCCATTCGCTCCGTCCTTGCCCAAGAGACACCTTTTAGCTTCAACCTGATAGTAGTCGATAACCACTCTACAGATGGAACTACCGAGTTAGTAGCCAACTACGCGAAACAAGACAAACGCCTGATACACCTGATACCTGAGCGCAATGACCTTGGTATTGGAGGCTGCTGGAACGAAGCTATCTTACACCCCTTGTGCGGCCGATTTGCCATCCAGCTCGACAGCGACGACCTCTATATCGACAGGCATGTCATTAGCACAATAGTGGATTGCTTCTACAGAGAGCAGTGCGCCATGGTTGTTGGCTCTTACCGAATGGTAAACTTCAAATTGGAGGAGATTCCTCCTGGACTAATAGACCACAAGGAATGGACTCCCGACAATGGGCCCAACAATGCCCTGCGGATTAACGGCCTTGGTGCCCCGAGAGCCTTCTATACACCTGTTATCAGACAGCTTCGGTTTCCCAATACAAGCTATGGTGAGGACTATGCCGTTGGACTTGCTATTTCGCGTACTTACAGGATCGGCAGGATATACGAACCCCTCTATCTTTGCAGGCGCTGGGAGGAAAATAGCGACGCAGCCCTCGACACTGCCCGTATGAATACTTACAACCATTACAAGGATAGTCTGAGAACCATAGAACTAAAGGCCAGAATAAGGAACAAAAGGGAGAATAATCAATCTATATGATACACGGGGATAAGGAGATAAGTATAGAGGTTGAACACTTGATAAGGGAACAACTTAAAGGATGGGAACTTGCATCCCAAAACTTTGGGGCATTGGACAATGCGCACGAGCGCATTGTTGCTTTAAGCGAGCATATCAAAGTCATACTCCAGCATAATCCCGAACGTATCCGCTCCACAACGGCAAAAAATGAAAAGCAGAACTTGCCTGATGAACGGTCATGCTTTCTGTGCGAGGCCAACAGGCCTGTTCAACAAATAACCTTACCCTATAACGGGGATATGCAGATTCTGGTCAATCCATATCCTATATTCAAAAAGCATCTGACGATAATCATTAAAACTCACACTCCTCAGACCATCAGGGGGCGCTTTGAAACCATGCTTGCCCTGGCTAATGATCTTCAAAAGTACTCAGTGTTTTACAATGGTCCCCGCTGTGGAGCCTCGGCTCCGATGCATTTTCACTTTCAGGCAGGAGATAAACATTACCTGCCTGTTGAGAGGGAGTATAAACTGCAGATTGGAGATACACTGATACAAACACAAAACTCCAGACTTACGGCCCTGGACAACTATCTGAGAAAGGTTCTGGTCGTACAGGGTAATGATGCTCAGGAATTAACCAGATTCTTCAACCTAGTACTTGAGGTACTCGATATACTGATGCCAGGAGAGACAGAACCTATGATCAATATTATATGCTGCCGCGCTCCAAAAGAATGGATTATATTTATCTTTCCCCGTGGCAATCACAGACCAGCGCAGTATTTTCTTGAGGGGAAGGAACAAATATTGCTTAGTCCGGCAGCAGTTGAGATGGGCGGCGTAATTAGCTGCCCACGAGCCGAAGACTTCGAAAAGCTGGACAGCAAACTAATAGCAGATATCTTCAGACAGGTATCGGTCAGTGGTCCTCTCTGGGAATCAATAAAAACATCAATAAAACAGTCAGAATGGAAATAAGGGTTGGCATTGTTAGCGGAGACCAGCTTTCCTTTACACTTAAGGGCAGTTTCAGAGAAACTGTAAGCAAGAAGGTTATCAGTGGCGATGTAGTTGTTACAAGAATCGAAAGTTCCCAAGTTGAATTGAATACTGACCAGGGTTTATTCAAGCTACCACTTCCTATAACCCTTCAACCTGTAAACGCTGATAGTGCAAGCTTTGTGCTATGGGACGTGTGTATAGGAAAGGCCTTTCACTGGCAGCGCACAGAGGATCAGGAGTTTAAAGGGAACCTGCAACTAATATTAGGTCAGGAAGGCATTACTGCTGTTAACCAAATAGATATTGAGGACTACCTCAAGAGTGTGATCTCCTCCGAGATGAGTGCCACCTCATCAATAAACCTTCTTAAGGCTCATGCCGTGATATCCCGTAGCTGGCTTTTGGCCCAGATTAGTAAGACAGAAAGGCTTGCAGTGGAAAAGTCTTATTACTCCTGTCATAAAACAGAAGACTACTGTATCAGATGGTATGACAGAGAAGAGCACATTGACTATGACGTTTGCGCAGATGATCATTGCCAGCGTTATCAGGGAATCACAAGGACGACTTCACCCGCTGTAAACGATGCCGTTGAGACAACAAGGGGAGAGGTGCTTATGTATTACGGAGAAATATGCGATACTCGCTTCTCAAAGTGCTGCGGCGGTGTGACTGAGCTCTTTGAAAACGTCTGGGAACCCAAAGTTCATCCCTATCTTCGAAGCTTTGCCGATGCTGATCCTGGCAGCCTTACTCCCATACCCGACCTAAGGACGGAAGCCGGAGCTGAGAGCTGGATCAGAGGGAGCTTTGATTCCTACTGCAATTGCAATGACCACAAGATAATCAGTCAGGTACTCAACAGCTATGACAGGGAGACCCCCGACTTCTACCGTTGGAAGGTGGTGCTCAGGCAGGATGAACTCCAACACCTGCTTAAAGAAAAAGCAGGACTTGAGCTTGGGGAAATCCATGACCTGATACCTATTGAGAGAGGGGCCTCAGGCAGGTTAATACAACTTAAGATAGTGGGCAGCAAGGGGGCATTCACAATAGGTAAGGAACTAGAAATCCGAAGAGTTCTTTCAAAAAGCCATCTTTATAGTTCGGCATTCATTGTAGAAAAGGGCCCTGTACATAATGGTATCGTCAGCGGTTTCTCCCTTATCGGGGCGGGCTGGGGACATGGAGTGGGACTTTGCCAGATTGGTGCTGCAGTAATGGGTGCCAAAGGAATTGAGTACAGGAAGATACTCAGCCACTATTTCCGGGGTGCCGAATTGCAAAAGATATGGTAACACTTGGAATCATTAGAATGCACCGAAATCCGAGTAAACTATAAAGGTGCTGATAAATAAGTTATAGTTAAAATGCCTGGCGAGGTATACAAAAACAAGCAAATGCCACTCGCATTAATGTATTATTTGAGCTGCCTTTGCATGATTACATAAAAATAAGAGGCAGTTATACAACCTGACATGAAGGACAGAAAAGAAAAATCTCCCTGGGCCTGGATCCCGTCACTCTACTTTTCACAGGGTATTCCCTATGTTATGGTCAATACTGTTGCCCTAATTATGTACAAGCGTCTGGGGATTTCAAATGCCGACATAGCCTTGTACACAGGATGGCTCAGCCTGCCATGGGTGATAAAGCCACTATGGAGTCCAATAGTTGATATCTTCCGAACCAAACGCCTGTGGATCATCGTCATGCAGCTTATCCTGGGAGCCTCCCTTGCAGGAGTAGCCCTAAGTCTGCCCGGTCCTGATTATTTCAGGTATTCACTGATCTTCTTCTGGCTTATAGCCTTCAGTTCGGCTACCCACGACATAGCCGTAGACGGATTCTATATGCTTGGTCTGGATGAGGCCAGGCAGTCATACTTTATCGGGATACGAAGCACCTTTTACCGTATTGCTTTGATCTCGGGTCAGGGAGCTCTAATAATTGCAGCAGGATACCTCGAAAAGCACTGTGCCAGCCTCAACATTGCCTGGAGCCGGACTTTTCTAATAGTTGGTGTAATCTACCTGATGTTGTTTCTCTACCATGCCTTCATCCTCCCAAAACCGGCATCAGACAAGCCTACCGGGGGTAGTGAAGGATCAGGGATATTCACAGAATTCTTCCGGACCTTTGCAAGTTTTTTCAAGAAGAAGCAGGTCGGCTGGGCCATAACTTTTATGCTGCTTTTCAGACTGGGAGAGGCTCAGCTTGTGAAAATGGCATCACCCTTCCTGCTCGACCCCCGCGAAGTGGGTGGCCTGGGGCTTTCAACAGAGCAGATAGGACTAGTGTATGGTACCATAGGGATAGTAGCACTGATGCTTGGTGGAATAACGGGAGGCATTGCAGCCTCCCGCAAAGGACTGAAATACTGGTTTTTGACCATGGCCCTGACACTCAACCTGCCCAACACTGTGTACCTGTATATGGCTATTGTTCAGCCGGAAAACCTTTACCTGATTTCATCCTTGGTGGCTGTGGAACAGTTTGGCTACGGCTTCGGATTTACGGCATTTATGCTCTACCTTATCTACTTTTCCGAGGGAGAGCACAAAACAGCACACTATGCTATATGCACAGGATTTATGGCCCTTGGTATGATGCTGCCGGGAATGGTCTCAGGCTATATCCAGGAATGGATGGGGTATTCAAATTTCTTTGTATGGGTGCTACTCAGCACAGTGCCTGGCTTCTTTATTATCAGCCGGCTCAAAGTAGATAAGGGATTTGGGATCAGAGGTAAAAATGAGCTGGCCGACTCAGTCCAGGATGACACCGAATAACAAGGCAATCCATTTTTGCCTATCTTTGAAACAGTAAAGGGGACATGAAAAATGATTGACCAAGCCATAGTCGAGCGCATCGTAGAACAAGCCCAGAGCCAGATTACAGACATCGTATCCGAGTATGTCAATCTGAAAAGGCGCGGTGTGAACTATATTGGCAAGTGTCCCTTCCACAACGAAAAGACGCCTTCCTTTATAGTCTCTCCCTCCAAAGGGATTTTCAAATGCTTTGGCTGCGGCAAAGGCGGAAATGCAGTCAACTTCCTGATGGAGCACGAGCAGATCACCTTCGTGGAAGCTGTCAAAATGCTCGGACGCAGGTTTCATATAACTATAGAGGAGAAGGTTCCCACACCGGAAGAACTCGAGCAGCAGACCGAAAGGGAAAGCATGATGCTTGTGACCGAGTATGCGGCTAAGTTCTTCACCAAGACTCTGTATGAAACTGACGAGGGTCAGTCAGTTGGACTTGGTTACCTCAGACAACGCGGTATTCGTGATGATATTATAAGGAAATTCCAGTTGGGTTACTCTCCCGAACAGCGTGACGCACTTACAAAACAGGCTCTGGAACATGGCTATAAACTCCAATATCTTGAGAAAACAGGTCTCTCGATAGTACGTGACGACTACAAGGCAGACCGTTTCAGGAGTCGTGTAATATTCCCCATACTCAGTCTCTCAGGCAAGGTTATTGGTTTCGGAGGCCGTATTATTAAAAACGATCCCAACACAGCCAAATACCTAAACTCGCCAGAATCAGACATCTACCACAAAAGCCGCATCCTTTACGGCATCTATCAGGCACGACAGGAGATAGTAAGGCAGGACTGCACCTACCTGGTGGAAGGTTATACTGATGTGCTTTCCTTTCATCAGGCCGGGATCAGCAATGTAGTTGCCAGTTCGGGAACTGCCCTGACCCTGGAGCAGATCCAGCTGATGTCGCGCTTTTCGCACAATGTGACCTTTATATTCGATGGCGACCCTGCCGGTATCAAAGCCTCACTCAGGGGCATCGACATGGTACTTGCCGAAGGCATGAATATTAAAGTGCTGTTGCTTCCTGACGGCCACGACCCCGACAGCTTTGCAAAGTCAATGAGTGGGGAAGAGCTTGTGGAATATATAAGAAGCCACGAGACCGACTTTATCAGGTTTAAAACCTCTGTCCTGATGCAGGATAGCGCCAATGACCCGATAAAAAAGGCCCAGGTAATCCAGGATATTATACGCACTATATCTGTGATTCCGGATCCAATAGTACAATCGGTCTATGTAAAGGAATGCAGCCAGTTGCTGGGAGTGGAAGAAGCCGTTCTCTATGACGGAATCAGGAAGCTTAAACGTAAAGAGCAAAGCAAGAACGTCGGCAGCCGGCCGGCGCCGGCTGCCCCTCAGGCAGAGACCCAGGCACGCGACCTTCCCACACTTACCGACAACCCTCTCGAAAACGAGGAGAGGGAAATTCTTCGCTATCTAATCAAATATGGAAATGAAAACCTTGGGCCGGTCACAACAGGCGAGGAGGTCAGGGAGATGACAGTCGGTGAATTTATTGTCCATGAAATCAGGCAAGACGATCTGGTTAGTATGAACCCTGTGCACAATGTGATCATCACAGAGTATGAGGGGAATCTGCAAACTCCTGATTTTATACCACACCGCTTCTTTGTGAGTCACCCCAATCCTTTGGTCAGTTCCCTTGCTACCGACCTGATTGCAAGAGAATACAGGCTTAGCAGGATACATAATAAATACGGAGATGTCAAGACTGACGAGGATTTACTTGATCAGCTTGTGCCCAGGTTGGTTACCGAACTCAAATGGAAGTACCTAAAGACTAAGATAGAGAAATTAACCATGGCACTTAAAGTAGAGCAGGAAAAAGGAGATAACGAGAGACAGATTGAGTTGATGAAGGAGATAAATATCCTTAATAATGCTCTTAAGTTTATTTCGAGACAGCAAGGCGAGCGCACTATTATTAAATGACGATTAGCTTTATCACAACAGTAAAAAATAAATAATCTAAACCAGGCGATAGTAGATGAAGACAAGGGAGCATAAGGACCAGAGCTATATTGATTCGGTCATAAAGGATTGTGATATTTGCTTCGTAGGGGTTGTAACCCATGAAGGGCCCTACGTTATACCAATGAACTTTGGGTACAGGGATGGAAAGCTCTTTCTGCACAGCGCTCAGGAAGGAACTGCTGTCGAGGCACTTGAAGCTGACCCCAGGGTCAGCATTTGCTTCTGCAAGGGCGGCGAGTTGGTGTATCAACATAAAGATGTAGCCTGCAGCTATAGCATGCATTCGACAAGTGTGGTTGTAAAAGGCAGGGTTACCTTTATCGAGGATTTGAACAGTAAGCGAGAGGCCCTTGATATCATGATGGATAACTACACCGACACACCGTTCACATACTCCGAGCCTGCATTACGCAATGTAAAAGTCTGGGAGATTGTGATTGAAGAAATGACCTGCAAAGAATTTGGGATACCCAATTCTGAATACAGACAACAATCGACCTAATACCTTACGATGGTACTGAATTATATTTGGATAGCGTTTTTTCTGGTAGCCTTTATAGTAGCACTAGTAAGGCTTATTGTTTTCCAGGATTATGAGGTTTTTCCGGAACTGGTAAACTCTACCTTCGACTATGCCCGTACCGGCTTTGATATATCTCTGGGACTAACCGGAGTACTTACTCTCTGGCTAGGCTTTATGAAGATTGCCGAAAAGGGAGGCATGGTATCCCTGATGTCTAAGGCTATCGGACCGCTGTTCAACCGTTTGTTTCCCTCCCTTCCCAAGAACCACCCGGCCTATGGTTCTATGATGATGAACTTTGCAGCCAATATGCTGGGACTTGACAATGCTGCTACTCCAATGGGACTTAAGGCCATGGACGAAATGCAGAGCGTTAACCCTCAAAAGGAAAGGGCCTCGGATGCGCAGATCATGTTCCTTGTCCTCAACACCTCCGGACTTACAATTATACCAATCTCAATAATGGTATATAGGGCCCAGATGGGAGCAGCCAACCCTGCCGATGTATTCCTGCCTATACTGCTTGCAACATTCTTCTCTACAATGGTAGGCCTTGTATCGGTGGCACTGGTTCAGCGCATCAAACTTCATGATCCTGTAGTACTGGCCTATCTGGGTGGAGCAAGCGCCTTAGTGGGCGCTATGCTGTGGGGACTCTCAAGGCTTGACGGGGATCAGCTCCGGACTGTCTCATTGCTGACGGCAAATCTTATGCTTTTCTCTTTTATCATTACATTTATAGTCAGGGCTTTAATAAAGAAGGTCAACATCTATGAGGCTTTTATAGAAGGTGGCAAGGAGGGTTTTGGGGTTGCAATAAAGATTATTCCCTACCTAATTGCCATCCTTGTTGGTATTGGAGTGTTTCGGGCTTCTGGGGCAATGGACTTCCTAATTGATGCAATTGCATGGACTATAGGTCAGACCGGGATAGACACAGCATTTGTAGATGCGCTGCCTACAGCACTTATGAAACCACTTAGCGGCAGTGGAGCCAGGGGAATGATGCTTGATACAATGAATTCCTTAGGTGCCGATTCATTTGCAGGGCGCCTTGCCTGTATAATGCAGGGCTCAACAGAGACAACATTCTACGTCCTGGCCTTGTACTTCGGATCTGTTGGAATAAAAAATACAAGGTATGCACTGCCATGTGGCCTACTAGCCGACGTGGCAGGAATAATAGCTGCAATACTGATAGGTTATATGTTCTTTGGGTAAGCAGGGCATTGGATTGCAAATGAGGGCCTTTACTTTTTTGTTGAAAACATTTCATATTCAAATTAAAGAGTCTATATTTGCGCACGCTTAAAACGTAGGTTGTTTAATTGTAATAATTGAAACATGTCTGTAAAAATTAGATTAACAAGACGCGGACGTAAAGGTTATGCTTTCTACCACATTGTGGTAGCTGATAGCAGGGCGCCACGGGATGGCAGGTATATTGAAAGGATCGGTTCATACAATCCTAACACTAATCCTGCTACTATCGAACTAGATGTCGATAAGGCCTTGAAGTGGATAAACAATGGTGCTCAACCTACAGATACTACCCGCTCTCTCCTCAGCGCAAAAGGTGTGTTGATGAAAAAACACCTGCTTGAAGGAGTAAAGAAAGGTGCTTTTGACGAAGCTGAAGCAGAACGTCGTTTCCAAACTTGGTTGGAAGAAAAGGCTGCTAAGGTTCAGTCAAAGAAAGATCAGCTTGACAGCAAAAAGTCTCAGGCTGAAAAAGAAAAGCTTGCACAGGAAGCTAAGGTCAATGCAGCTAGAGCTGAAAAGATCGCTAAGAAAAATGCTGAAGAGGTTGCGGAAGCTGCCGAAGAAGCAGCTGAAACTCCTGCAGAAAGCCCCGCATCAGAAGAAACTCAGGCTGAGTAATTCAGTCTCAAATTCTTCCATAAAAAGCCTATCTGAGTTTCAGATAGGCTTTTTTTATTAAATTTGATCCTATGATTGACAAATCAGACCTTGTTAATATCGGCACCCTGGCCAGACCACATGGCATAGGCGGGGAAGTATTGCTCAGACTACAACCATCACTGGTAGGGTACGAGCCAGATCCTGATTATATTTTCATTGATTATATGGGAGGTCTGATTCCAATTGAAGTCTATACTCTCAGATACAAAAATGAGCAGGAGCTACTGCTCCTGCTCGATACTATTGACTCGGAAGAAAAAGCCCGGCGTCTGCAGGGCTCCGAAGTTTTTATTGATCCCGAAAAACTTGGCGAGGCTCCTGATGAAGGTGGTTTTTCGCTAACTGACCTGATCGGTCTCTCGGTATATGACCGAACCGCAGGATTTATCGGAACCGTAACTGACATTGAGGAAATCAGCAATAACCCTATTGCCTACATTGATAATAATGGCTCGGAAGTCATGCTTCCTATCCACAAAGATCTCATCTCCAACATCGACTTTGAAAAACAGACAATGGAGATCAATGCACCTGAGGGACTTATCGAATTAAATACTGACTGAGGCGACCTTTTTCCATCCTGTTGAACGCTTCACGCCAGTCCTCAGGTATCACCATACCAGTCTGTGCTTCCTTGTTAAACCCGGCCATTACCGATTCACAAGTTGCTGTAGGCTGAATGTCTCCATCCCTTACAAGCCATTGTACCATGCTCATACTCTTAGTCCCTATCTTTGACACCATGGTATAGACATGAATTGAGTCATCAGGCATAGTCTGCTTGTAAAAATCTGTTTTGTTTGAAACAATAAGCAGGTGACGACCATCCTTCCACAACTTGTCACCACCAAGCGCATCCTTCAAATAGTGCACCCGGCCAATGTCGAAATACTCCTGAATTATTGTGTTGTTTACATGCCCAAACCCATCAGCATCGTTAAACCTGATCTGTATTGCTGTGACATGGTAAAAATCTTCAAGTCCCATTATTATAATTCAAAAATTTAACATACTTCTCTTCTATCACACTGCAACCCCAAAATCCCGCAAAGCATGATTGAGTGAAGTCTTCAGATCTGTCGATGCTTTTCTTTGTCCAATTATCAACGCCGCAGGGACCTGATATTCGCCTGCAGGAAACTTCTTTGTATAGGTTCCGGGTATCACTACAGATCGTGGAGGAACAAAGCCTTTATACTCAATTGGCGCGCTACCGCTCACATCAATGATCTTTGTAGAACCTGTAAGTACTACATTGGCACCAAGTACTGCTTCCTTGCCAATGTGGCAACCTTCTACAATAATACAACGGGAACCGATAAAAGCACCGTCCTCTACAATAACAGGCGAAGCCTGAACTGGTTCAAGTACACCACCAAGTCCTACTCCTCCGCTAAGGTGTACATGCTTGCCAACCTGAGCGCAACTACCCACTGTGGCCCAGGTATCTACCATGGTGCCTTCATCTACATAGGCTCCAATATTCAGATAGGAAGGCATTAAGACAACTCCCCTTGCCACATAAGCTCCATACCGGGCTACAGCATGAGGAACAACCCTAACTCCCAACTCCTTATAATTGCGCTTTAAAGCCATCTTGTCATGAAACTCAAAAGGGCCAATCTCTATAGTTTGCATTTCCTGCATCGGGAAGTATAAGATCACGGCCTTCTTAATCCATTCATTGACCTTCCAGCCTTCAGCGACAGGCTCCGCAACCCTGAGTTTACCCTTATCAAGCAAATCTATTACTTCCCTGATCGCTTCACGACTTTCGGGACGTGACAGTAGACTCCTGTCTTCCCACACTTTTTCAATAATTTCCTGCATATAACTTTGTTTTAAGGTTACCTATTGCCCCATAATAGTACACCTTATTAATTAGTCTGGGTAAAAATAAAGTATATTGATTATCACCAACTAGCCCGGAAGCAAATAAATTGTTAAAATATTCAAAGTAAAAACAAAGATGCCCAAAGATCGATGAAATGGCATATAGATATCATAGAATATTTATCTGATAACAATGATAAAATATGAATACAGTGTGGAATATTTGAATAATTATGCCATTTATTTAGTAATTCGTTTCCAAAAGCCCGTTTTTTTGAAAAAAATCACTCCAAAGGAAAGTTTTTTGTGATAATTGTTTGCAATAATGACAAAATTCATAAATTTGCATTGTTGCTAAATGAAACAAGAAAATTGACATGACTCACTTTGCATCTCATATTCTCATTCTCGTGGTCATTATTCTCGTGAATCTAAGTCACTAGAGAAGTGAGATTGGTATGTAAAAAGTTATAATAAATAAAGACTTAAAAAGCCCCTCTCACTTGCTGGTGAGAGGGGTTTCTGTTATAAAGACACTATATATAATAAAAGGCATTAGCAGTTATGAGGATTCCATTAAGAAGTAATACCACCACACAGGGACGCAGAATGGCCGGAGCCAGAAGCCTGTGGCGTGCCAATGGCATGAAAGACGATCAGATGGGTAAACCACTGATTGCTATAGTCAACTCTTTCACCCAGTTTGTTCCAGGGCACGCTCACCTGCACAATATTGGCCAGGAAATCAAGCAACTGATTGAAAAACAAGGTTGCTTCGCAGCGGAGTTTAATACAATTGCCGTGGACGACGGAATTGCAATGGGACACGACGGAATGCTCTATTCCCTGCCCTCTCGGGATCTTATTGCTGACAGTGTGGAGTACATGGTCAATGCCCATCAGGCAGATGCTATGGTTTGTATAAGCAACTGCGACAAGATCACTCCAGGTATGTTGATGGCTGCAATGCGTATCAATATCCCTACAATTTTTGTATCTGGTGGTCCAATGGAAGCTGGTAAGCACGAAGGACGGTCCCTGGACCTTGTTGACACTATGGTGATCTCTGCTGATGAATCAGTATCTGACGAGTATGTCCTAGCAATTGAACAGAGCGCATGTCCCACCTGTGGTTCATGCTCTGGTATGTTTACAGCCAACTCGATGAACTGTCTTAATGAGGCTATAGGTTTGGCTCTCCCAGGCAATGGAACCATAGTGGCAACCCATGTCAACCGCAAGGAATTATTCAAGCAGGCAGCCGATCAGATAGTTAAGCTCGCATACCGATACTATGGTGACGGAGATACAGCAATACTGCCCCGCAACATTGCAACCCACAGTGCATTTATGAATGCGATGACTCTGGATATTGCAATGGGAGGCTCAACCAACACCGTGCTTCACCTTCTGGCTATAGCCCATGAAGCCGGTGTTGACTTCACAATGAAAGATATCGACCAGTTGTCCCGCAAAATACCGGTACTTTGCAAGGTGGCTCCCAACCATGAGCAATATCACATTGAAGACGTCAACCGTGCCGGAGGCATACTTAATATACTGGCGGAACTTGCCCGCGGTGGTCTTATAGACACCTCTGTTGGACGTCTTGACTATCCAACTTTGGCAGATGCATTAGCTGAATACGACATTACAAGGAGTAGTATCTCAGACAAAGCCCTTGAGCTATATAGCAGTGCTCCCGGCGGATTCTTCAACCTTCAGCTCGGGTCGCAAAAGGCAAGGTATAGCAGCCTTGACCATGACAGAGAAAAAGGCTGTATCAGAAATATTGAGCATGCCTATTTCAAGGACGGTGGTCTTGCTGTTCTTTATGGAAACCTTGCACCAGACGGCTCAATTGTTAAGACAGCCGGGGTAGATCCCTCAATCTTTCATTTTAAGGGTCCGGCCAAAGTTTACGAATCACAGGATGATGCCTGTGATGCAATACTTTCAGGCAAAATCACTGAAGGAGACGTTGTAATAATCAGATATGAAGGACCCAAAGGAGGACCGGGAATGCAGGAAATGCTCTATCCCACCTCTTACCTGAAATCCCGTAACCTTGGCAAAAAGTGCGCCTTGATTACTGACGGTCGTTTTTCAGGGGGAACTTCAGGCCTTTCAATAGGGCACGTATCTCCTGAAGCTGCTTCAGGAGGACCCATTGCAATAATTGAGGATGGTGATATTGTTGAAATAAATATTCCCAACCGGAGCATGAATATCCTGATAAGTGACGAGGAATTACAGAAGCGACTGGCCAAAGAAGATGCAAAAGGCAAGGTCGCATTCAAACCAAAACAGCGAAACCGTGTTATTTCCAAAGCACTTAGGGCATACGCAGGAATGGTTACTTCAGCCGATCGTGGCGCAGTAAGGATCCTTCCTGATGAAGTTTAACAATTTGCAAGTACAACCACCTTTAAGCAATATGCTATGGACACATTATCCAAAACAGCTATCAATAAAAACATCCAGACACCAGTTCGAGTTACTGGATCGGAGGCCGTTGTAAGGTCGCTAATGAATGAGGGCGTTGACCTCATCTTCGGCTATCCAGGAGGAGCAATCATGCCGGTTTATGATGCTCTGTACCAGGTTCAAAAGGAATTGCACCATGTACTGGTAAGACACGAACAAGGTGCTATTCATGCAGCACAGGGCTATGCCCGGGTGACAGGTAAGGTGGGTGTGGCAATTGTGACCTCCGGTCCAGGAGCAACAAATGCAGTTACCGGTATTGCCGATGCTATGATAGACTCAACTCCGCTTGTTGTGATAAGCGGTCAGGTGGCTTCAGGCCTTCTTGGCACAGATGCCTTTCAGGAAACAGACGTAGTCGGTGTCACTCTTCCTATAACAAAATGGAATTATCAGGTAAAAAAGGCTGAAGATATACCCTATGCCATTGCCAGAGCATTTTATATCGCACGCAGTGGCCGTCCCGGACCCGTTCTGATAGACATCACCAAGGACGCCCAGTTTGCAAGCTTGGACTTCGTTTACAAGTCAATAAATTACATTCGCTCATACACACCTGTTCCGGATGTAGATCTGGATCAGATTAAGGAAGCAGCAAGGCTTATCAATCTGTCCAAAAAACCTCTGGCTCTTATAGGGCAGGGAGTTATTTTGGGCAACGCAGAACAGGAACTGAAGGAGTTCCTTGAAAAAACAGGTATTCCGGCTGCCTGGACCCTGCTGGGTCTTTCAGCCCTGCCATCAGATCATCCCCTAAATGTGGGTATGCTAGGTATGCATGGTAATTACGGGCCCAACGTAAAGACCAATGAAGCTGACCTTATCATAGCAATAGGTATGAGGTTTGACGACAGGGTTACGGGAGATCTTAAAGCCTATGCCAAAAACGCCAAGGTTATCCACCTTGAGATTGATGAGGCAGAGGTCAACAAGAATGTCCATGCAGATGTCCCTGTAATTGGAAACGTCAAGGATTCCCTGCCCCTGCTGACTGCATCTGTGAGTCAAAACTCCTTCCCGGAATGGATTGAAGAGTTCAAGGCCTGCTATAGGATTGAATACGACAGAATCATTAAGAGTCAGCTTAACCCGGGTAAAGAAGGTTTGACAATGGGAGAGGTTGTAAACAAGGTATCTGAGGCCTGCAATCATGACGCTGTAATAGTAACCGACGTTGGTCAGCATCAGATGATGGCTAGCCGCTACTTCAAGTTTAAACAGACCCGGAGCGTTGTTACATCAGGCGGACTCGGCACAATGGGATTCGGTCTGCCTGCGGCAATGGGAGCCAAACTGGGAGCACCAGACAGAGAAGTAGTCCTGTTCGTTGGCGACGGTGGATTCCAGATGACCATCCAGGAACTGGGAACTATCCATCAGACCAAGATTCCAGTTAAGATGGTTTTGCTCAACAATAATTTCCTTGGCATGGTACGCCAGTGGCAGGAACTGTTTTTCGACAGCCGTTATTCGTTCACCGAACTTATTAATCCTGACTTCCAGACCTTAGCAAAGGCATACAGTATAGAAACAGTTAAGGTTACCAAACGTGATCAATTGGATGAAGCAATCAGTCAGATGGTGAACCATGACGGAGCATTTCTGTTAGAAGTTGTGGTGGAACAAGAAGGTAATGTATTCCCAATGGTACCTTCCGGAGCTTCTGTGTCGGACATCCGATTGGAGTAATAGTCTATTAAAGTATTAACGCTCACAACTATGCGCATGAAACAGGAATTCACAATAACAGTATTTTCGGAAAACCAGGTTGGGGTCCTCACACAGATCACTAACGTGTTTACCCGACGTAATCTAAACATCGAGACCCTGACTACGTCCATGTCGGCGGTACCGGGTGTGCACAAGTTTACAATCGTTGTTTTCTCCACACATGACGAGATCCAGATAGTCAAAAACCAAATCGAGAAAAGGATAGACGTCATTAAAGCCTTCGTTTTGACCGAAGATGAAATAATTCACCAGGAGGTAGCCCTATATAAAGTGCCTACCAAGGCGCTTCTAAGTGGCAATGAGATTGAAACTCTGGTGAGAAGGTACGGAGCCCGCATTCTGGAAGTAACTGAAGAATATACGGTAATTGAAAAAACCGGTCACCAGAATGAAACTCAGGAACTTTTTGATAAAATGGACAAGTACGGGGTTCTGCAATTCACCCGTTCAGGGCGTATTGCTGTTACCAAGTCAAGGAACGAATTCCTTGACAACTACCTGAAGACAATCGAACAAAAACACAAAGAATTAACATCTAATTAGTACAACCATATCATTATCTAATACTCAATTACTATGGCTAAAATCAATTTCGGAGGAACCGAAGAGAATGTAGTTACAAGAGAAGAATTCCCGTTGGAAAAAGCACGTCAGGTGCTTAAAGACGAAGTAATCGCTATAATCGGTTACGGAGTACAGGGGCCCGGCCAGGCACTAAACCTGAAAGACAACGGATTCAACGTTATCATTGGTCAACGCAAAGATTCCAAGACCTGGGACAAAGCTGTTGCTGACGGATGGGTACCAGGCAAGACCCTTTTCCCTATCGAAGAAGCTCTGGAAAAAGGAACCATCATTCAATACCTTCTTTCTGACGCAGGCCAGATCAGTGTGTGGCCTACAGTAAAGAAGTACCTTACCCCCGGTAAAGCACTTTACTTTTCTCACGGATTCGGTATTACATATAAAGAACGTACTGGTATTATTCCTCCCGCTGACGTGGACGTAATTCTTATTGCCCCCAAAGGTTCAGGAACAAGCTTGCGCCGTATGTTCCTTCAGGGTAGAGGCCTCAACTCAAGCTATGCAATCTTCCAGGACGCCACAGGAAAGGCTAAGGAAAGGGTTGTTGCTCTAGGTATTGGAGTAGGTAGCGGTTACCTGTTCGAAACCACTTTCAAACGCGAAGTTTACAGTGACCTTACGGGTGAACGCGGTACCCTTATGGGTGCCATCCAAGGTATCTTTGCTGCTCAATATGAGGTTCTCCGTAAGAAAGGACACACCCCATCTGAAGCATTCAATGAAACTGTAGAAGAGCTTACTCAAAGTCTTATGCCTCTAGTAGCTGAAAACGGTATGGACTGGATGTATGCAAACTGCTCTACTACTGCTCAGCGCGGCGCTCTCGACTGGTGGAAGAAATTCCGTGACGCTACACTTCCGGTTTTCAGTGAACTGTATGAAGAAGTTGAAAAAGGAAACGAAGCTCAACGCTCAATAGATTCCAACAGCCAAGCTGACTACCGTGCAAAACTAGAACAAGAACTTAAAGAACTGCGCGAATCGGAAATGTGGCAGGCCGGTGCTGTAGTTAGAAAACTGCGCCCCGAAAACAGTTAATCGAGTCTTACCTATCAGGGCAGCTCTCCCACGAGGGAAAGCTGCCCTGATTATCCAAAATAAACCCCGGATATCACCGGACCAAATTTCAGAGAAATGAGTACCAAAATACATATTTTCGATACTACACTCAGAGACGGCGAACAAGTGCCCGGCTGCCAGTTGAATACAATTGAAAAAATTGAAGTAGCCAGACAACTTGAAAAACTAGGCGTAGATGTCATAGAAGCCGGTTTCCCGGTCTCCAGTCCCGGTGATTTCAATTCGGTGGTGGAGATTTCTAAGGCTGTCTCCAATCCCACAATTTGTGCCCTCACCCGTGCAGTAAAAAAAGACATCGAGGTAGCTGCCGATGCACTGAAACATGCTAAAAGAGGACGTATCCACACAGGGATAGGAACCTCAAGCTACCATATTTACCACAAACTTAATTCAAACCCTGACGAGATAATCGAAAGGGCAGTTGAAGCGGTGAAATATGCCCGCAAATTTGTCGAAGATGTTGAGTTTTATGCTGAAGATGCCGGTCGTTCTGATAATGAGTATCTGGCCCGTGTAATCGAAGCAGTTATCAAGGCAGGTGCAACTGTAGTTAACATTCCTGATACCACAGGCTACTGTCTGGCCCAGGATTACGGAACAAAGATTGCTTATCTAGTCAATAATGTACCCAACATCGACAAGGCTATTATTTCTACCCACTGCCACAATGACCTTGGTATGGCAACTGCCAATACAATGGCGGGAATACTTAATGGTGCCCGTCAGGTGGAGGTCACAATGAACGGTATCGGTGAAAGGGCGGGAAATACGTCTCTCGAGGAAGTTGTAATGACCCTCAAATGCCACAAATATCTGGGCTACGAAACAGGCATTGATACCACCCAGATAATGAAAACCAGTAACCTGATATCAACCCTGATGCGGATGCCGGTTCAGCCCAACAAAGCCATTGTGGGACGCAACGCCTTTGCTCACTCCTCAGGTATCCACCAGGACGGAGTGCTAAAAAACCGAGAGAACTACGAGATCATCGACCCGGTAGAAGTCGGAGTAAAAGAATCCTCGATAGTACTTACAGCCCGCAGTGGACGTGCCGCCCTCAAACACAGGCTCAGCGTACTAGGGTATGACCTTGAGCCACGTGATCTTGACTTAGTCTATAACAAGTTCCTGGAACTTGCTGACAGGAAAAAAGACATTTCGGATGAAGACCTTGAAGTATTGGTCGGACGTAACAAAAATAACGAGCCAAAACCGATCGAACTTGTTTCTCTGCAGGTTGTTTGCGGTAAGTCAACTATACCGACTGCAACAGTTCAGGTCTCTTTCAATGGTGATGTATTCACCGAAACTGCTTCAGGCAACGGTCCTATTGACGCAGCCTTTACAGCAGTCAAATCACTTGTAAAACGTAGGGTACGCCTTGAAGAATTCCTAATTCAGGCCATTACCCGCGGTAGCGACGACCTTGGTAAGGTTCATGTCCGTATCGAACACAAGGGTGACACCTATTACGGATTTGCGGCCAACACCGACATTGTCACTGCTTCAGTTGAAGCATTCCTCGATGCACTGGGGAAAATTCGTTAGTCTATAATAAAGTAATATAGTAACCACTAAAACTTAAGCACCTTGGCTGGAAAAACACTTTTCGACAAAATCTGGGAAAAACACGTAGTGGATAACATTGAAGGAGGTCCCAGTGTATTATACATCGATCGCCACATGATACATGAGGTAACAAGTCCCCAGGCGTTCGCAGGCTTAAAAACAAGAGGGATAAAGGTGCTCCGTCCGGACAGGACGGTTGCAACCGCCGACCACAACATCCCTACTCTTGATCAACACTTGCCTATTCAGGATGAGCTCAGCCGTTTCCAGGTTAACAAACTCAAGGAAAACTGCGCTGAATACAATGTGCCTCTGTACGGGCTTAATCACCCCTACAACGGTATTGTTCACGTTATTGGTCCCGAACTGGGCCTTACCCAGCCTGGTATGACAATAGTATGCGGTGACAGTCATACCTCCACTCACGGTGCCTTTGGTAGCATTGCCTTCGGTATCGGTACAAGCGAAGTGGAAATGGTGCTTGCAACCCAGTGTCTGATGCAGTCCCGTCCAAAGACAATGAGGATCAATATCGAGGGACAGCTCAAACCTGGGGTCGTAGCAAAAGACATCGTACTATTCATTATCTCAAAACTTACTACAGGTGGAGGAACAGGCTACTTTGTTGAGTTTGCCGGCTCTGCAATACGCAGCTTATCTATGGAAGGCCGTATGACTATCTGTAATATGAGTATCGAAATGGGTGCACGAGGAGGTATGATAGCCCCCGATGAAACCACTATCGAATATGTAAAAGGTCGTGAGTTTGCTCCAAAGGGCAAAGACTGGGACAGATGTGTCGAAGAATGGCGCAAACTGCCTAGCGATTCGGATGCTAAATTCGACAAAGAACTGACCTATGATGCAGCAGATATCGAACCTATGATCACATACGGAACCAATCCGGGTATGGGTATCGGCATAACTAAGCATATTCCAAATGTAGAAGACCTTGATAAAGCTTCACAGACTAGTTTCGTTAAGTCCCTGGAGTATATGAACTTCAATCCCGGCGAACCTATTATGGGTAAGAGAGTTGATTACGTCTTCGTGGGAAGCTGTACAAACGGCCGTATTGAAGACCTCAGGGCTTTCGCCAACTTCATTAAAGGCAAGAAAAAAGCAGACCATGTAACTGCTTGGGTAGTGCCAGGAAGTAAGCAGGTTGAACAGCAGGCAATCGAAGAAGGTATCCGTGATATCCTCGAGGCTGCAGGCGTCAAACTGCGTCAACCAGGATGCTCGGCTTGTCTTGCTATGAATGATGACAAGATACCTGAAGGAAAATATGCTGTATCGACATCCAACAGAAATTTTGAAGGAAGACAGGGTCCCGGTGCAAGAACCATGCTTGCCAGTCCTTTGACTGCTGCAGCAACCCTGATTACCGGGGTGGTAACCGACCCGCGCACAATGCTTTAATTTTTCTTTCAACTTTAATATTTCAAACTGATGCCAAGAGAGAAATTCGTAACACTTGAAACTACGGCTGTTCCACTGCCGATAGAAAATATAGATACCGACCAGATAATACCTGCTCGTTTTCTTAAAGCCACAACTCGCGAAGGATTTGGTGACAACCTGTTTCGCGACTGGCGCTATGACAAGGAAGGAAATCCAAAGCCTGATTTTGTACTCAACAATCCCAAGTATTCGGGTCAGGTTCTAGTAGCAGGAAAGAATTTTGGTAGCGGATCAAGCCGTGAGCACGCAGCATGGGCTGTTGCTGGCTACGGTTTTAAAGCTGTGATATCAAGCTTCTTTGCCGACATCTTCAAGAATAATGCACTTAACAACGGCGTACTGCCTGTTCAGATCAGCGAAGAGTTTCTTGCAAAACTCTTCGAGGCAATTGAAGCCAACCCTCAGGTAGTTGTCAAAGTTGACCTTGAGAATCAGACTGTATCAGTTCCCTCACTGGGTATCTCAGACCAGTTTGATATCAACCCTTATAAGAAAAAGTGCATGACCAACGGATATGACGATATAGATTACCTGTTGAGCATAAAAGGCAAAATCGAGAAGTTTGAGGCAGAAAACTCAAAATAGTTGTTGATGGGTTTAGTAGAAATAATGGACACTACCCTTAGAGATGGGGAGCAAACCACTGGCGTATCATTCAGTGAAGCGGAAAAACTGGCTATTGCCCGTCTTTTGCTTGAAGAGCTGAAGGTAAACCGGATCGAAGTAGCATCGGCACGAGTGTCAGAAGGTGAATTCCGTTCAGTCAAAAGGATCACAGACTGGGCGGCAAAGAACGGCTGCCTCGGAAAAGTCGAGATACTCGGTTTTGTTGATGGCAACACCTCGCTCGACTGGATAGAAAACGCCGGAGGTAAGGTGTTGAACCTACTTACCAAAGGGTCCCTACGGCACGTTACCAGCCAGCTCAGGAAAACCCCGGAGGAACACTGGAAGGATATTGAACTTGTAATCAATGAGTCAAGCAAAAGAGGAATAGAAGTCAATGTATATCTCGAAGACTGGTCCAATGGCATGCTTTCCTCACCCGATTATGTGTTCTTCATGGTTGACCGACTGAGTAAAACAAAGGTCAGGAGAATAATGCTTCCCGACACCCTGGGTGTTCTTAACCCCGATCAGTGTTATGATGCATGTAAGGCCATGGCAGACCGCTATCCGGATGTCCATTTTGACTTCCATGCTCACAACGACTATGACTTTTCTGTGGCAAATGTTTACATGTCACTAAAGGCTGGTATCAAAGGAGTTCATACTACTGTCAACGGCCTCGGCGAAAGGGCAGGTAACGCCCCACTCGCAAGTGTGCTAGGAGTTATCAACGACCACCTGAAACTCCCTAATTCCCTTGTGGAATCCAAACTGACACACGTGTCAAAGATGGTCGAATCCTTCAGCGGTATTCGCGTGCCTGCCAATAAACCACTTATTGGTGAGTATGTATTCACGCAGTGCAGCGGAGTCCATGCCGACGGTGACAACAAAGACAACCTGTACCATAACCCTCTGCTACCGGAACGTTTCGGTAGAGTACGACGCTATGCCCTGGGTAAGACCTCTGGCAGGGCCAACATACTCCGAAATCTTCAGGAACTGGGCATTGAGCTGACCCAGGAAGATATGAAGAAGGTTACCCAACGGGTTATCGAGCTTGGAGATAAGAAGGAAACAGTTACAACGGAAGATCTGCCCTATATTATCTCAGACGTACTGAAGAATCATAACACTGAGGAACAGATCACGCTGCTCAACTATAGCCTCACTCTTGTAAGACAGATGAAGCCTGTGTCAAGCATTAGGATACAGATCGGATCAGAGACTTACTCTGAGACCTCAGTGGGAGACGGACAGTATGATGCCTTTATGAAAGCCCTCTGGAAAATATACGACCGCCTTGGCAAAGAACACCCCATGCTTACAGACTATTGGGTATCAATCCCTCCCGGTGGTAAGACAGACGCACTTGTCGAAACTGTAATTACATGGGAATACAAGGACATCGAGTTCAAGACAAGAGGACTCGATCCCGACCAGACAGAGGCTGCAATTAAAGCTACTCTCAAAATGCTTAACATGATTGAGAATGATGAGCTAAGATTTAAAAGCCCAAGTAATTAAACGATTAAACCTAAAGAGCAGATGAAACTTAACATTGCGGTACTTGCCGGTGACGGCATAGGCCCTGAGATAATGCAACAGGCCATTAAAGTAGTAAATGAAGTTTGTGAAAAGAAAGGACACGAAGTCAAATATACCGAGGCCGTTACAGGAGCTGCAGCTATTGACGCTGTAGGGGATCCTTATCCTGACTCAACCCACAAGATATGTATGGAGGCTGATGCAGTGCTATTCGGAGCTATTGGACATCCAAGGTTTGATAATGACCCCACTGCAAAAGTGAGACCCGAACAAGGTCTGCTGCGTATGCGCAAACAACTGGGACTTTATGCAAACATCCGCCCGGTAGAAACCTTCCCTTCACTGCTGCACAAGTCGCCGCTCAGAAAGGACCTTGTTGAAGGAGCAGACTTTATTTGTATCCGTGAACTCACAGGGGGTATCTATTTCGGTGATAAAGGAAGGAGCGACAACGGCAACACTGCATACGACACTTGCGTGTACACCAGGGACGAGATCGAAAGAATCCTTAAGCTCGGTTTCGAATACGCGATGAAACGCAACAAGAAGCTGACAGTGGTGGACAAGGCCAATGTACTTGAAACATCTCGCCTGTGGCGTCAGACAGCTCAGGAAATGGAAAAGCAGTATCCTGAAGTTGATACCCAATATATGTTCGTTGATAATGCTGCAATGCAGCTAATTCAGTGGCCAAAAAATTTCGACGTGATGGTTACCGAGAATATGTTTGGCGACATTCTAACTGACGAAGCATCAGTGATCACGGGATCACTGGGCCTACTTCCATCAGCTTCAATCGGACTACATACTAGTGTATTCGAACCAATCCACGGTTCTTATCCGCAGGCTGCAGGAAAGGATATAGCTAATCCTGTTGCGATGGTTCTATCGGCTGCTCTTATGTTCGAGTATGCATTCAACCTCAAAGACGAGGCCGAAATAATTAGAAAAGCCGTAGCTGCCTCACTCGAACAAAGCTATGTCACTGAGGATATCGACAAGACTAATCCAAAAAAGACATCTGAAGTAGGAAGCTGGCTTGCTGATTACATTAAGAAAAATTTCTAGGCGATGCGCCTAATAATAAAAGCCGGTCACCACGTTTGGTGACCGGCTTTTCTCTTCGCCAAAATTACTGATTCCAAATCCTCTGTATCAAATGACGTAAATTTTAACACAGGGTTGCTTTTACCCTATGCGACTATTCTTAAAACCATTATATTTGAGCCTCTAAACGTGCAGTCATGGCCAAATTATGGAACGTTTTGTTTGTTTCGTCGACAATATTCCTGTTAGCATGCTCCGACAGGAGTAATGCCCCTGCATTATCAGGAATAATTTGGGGAGGTGAAGGGAATCGCCTCACTATAACCCCGGCCACCGGCAACCTTTTTATCGATACCCTGCTTATAGATAATCACGGTAGATTTGTCTGGACACCCGACACTGTTGAGTCAGGTTTCTTCATTTTACAAAAAAATCCGGAAAACCAGATATTGCTTGTACTTCAGCATGGCAAGCCTATAGTAATTGACGCCCAGTACTTCAGTTTTCCCAAAGGAAGTAGGGCTGAAGGCTTTGTGCTTCATGAAAATTTACTGGCATTAAAAGAAGTGTCAAAACAATGGCATAATGATTTGGATAATGCATCTGCTTTGACAACCGATTCTATGTGGAAACCGGGTGTTGAGGAAATCAAAGCACTCAGGCACGAACTTGACTCCATTACCGAATCATACAGGCAGAAAGTACTGTCTCTTAGTCAACACCCCCTTGTAAGGATGGTTGGCCTGATGCAAACATCAGGCAACAGGCCCCTTTTTGATATGTGGACATACAGAGACCTGTACTTTGAAGTTGACTCAACTCTCGGAATTTATTCTGATTTGCGTGAAGTAAGAACTTTCAGAAAGGAAGTAGCAAAACTCTATGAGATGCAGATGAAGCATGGCTTACTTAAAGCAGGAGACAGCTTTCCCGACTTAATACTTTCAATAAACAAGAATGATACTGTAAGAACTGCAGACCTAAAAGGATCCCCCGTATTTATTGGGCTTTTCGACGCTAGTGACAGTGAGCAGGCAGCTTTGCAAACCAGGTGTGCCGAACTACTCAGACAATACAGATGGAGAGGTATGAAGGCAGTGTACCTGAATTTTGACTCTACTGAGGTGTTCAGAGATGTGCCCCAATACTATTACATGAATCTGGAAGGCGGTCTCGCACCGGATTTGAAGGAAGAACTTGGAATAGTGAATATGCCTGCATGTTTTGTGCTTACACAGTCAGGCATTATTGCAGCACGGAATGTGTGGGATGACAGGCTACAGCAGGTTATCGGGCAATTAGTTGAAAAATAACCCTATATTTGCGAACTCTATATGACCATCAACAAAACTATAATAACTTCAATGAAGCAAATAATAGCATTAATTCTGGCCGTAGTAATTGCTGCCGGATGTTCCAACAAAGAGAGTTTTACTGTTAGGGGTAATATTGAAAATGCCCAAAGTGAACATCTCTACCTATACAGGATAGACTTGGATCAGGACGTATTACTTGACAGTACCAAGATAAAGAAGAATGGTACTTTTCAGTTCAAGCTCAACACACTAACAAAACCTACCTTCCTGAAGCTCGCTCTTTCACCCAAGAAATTTATTACTCTACTTGGAGACAGCACTGAAACTATTGAAGTGATAGCAGAAAAGGCTTCCTTCTCAACAGCCTATACAATTCGTAATTCTATCGGTTCGAAGCACATCCAGATCCTCAACCAGAACATCCGTACTCTTAGGACACAGGTTGACAGCCTTATCGCGCTGTACGAAAACATGACTGATGCTGAAAAAAACAACAATTTAGAGTCAATCAACGAAGAGATAAATAAACTCATCACCAGTTATAAGGATGGCGTAGGCTCCTTTGTTATGGAAAATCCCCGTTCTTTTGCAAGTTACTACGCTCTCTTTCTGCCCTTAAAGGATGAGTCGTTGATTATGAATGTATACGACAAAAAGGATCAGGTGTACTATGCTACAGTCGCCACAAGCCTTAACCTGATTTATCCGGATGCCCCAAGGACAAAGCACCTGTATGACATGGTACTTGGTATCAAGGCCTGGGAAAAAAACAATCAACAAATACAGGAACTCCTTAGCAAAAGCGAAGTAGTCGGTGCTCCTGATATCAAGGCAAAGAATGTAAAGGGAGAAGAAATAGCTCTTTCTTCATTAAAGGGAAAGGTTGTGCTGCTTCAATTCAGCGCTTCATGGGACGACCCTTCAGTAAATGCTGTCAAGGGACTGAAATCAGTATACAATAAATATAAAGACCGTGGATTCGAGATCTATCAGGTTAACCTAGAACAAAGCAAAGTGCTTTGGGAAAACAGCCTGGTAAAGGAAGATATTCAATGGATTTCCGTTTCAGAGCTGCAACACACAAATTCTGCTGCAGCCAGGAAGTACAATGTGAGCAGAATCCCGGCAAACTACCTTCTTGACAGGGAAGGCAATATAGTAGGCAAGGATCTTTATGGCTCAATTCTTGAGGAAAGACTCAGGGAGCTGCTCTAAGGAGAATTGCTAACCAAAGAAGGCTTGATTTGGAACCAACAAAGAAAATATACTTTGCCTCTGATGTGCATTTGGGAGCTCCAACCATAAGTGACCACTTGGCTCATGAGAGGCGCTTTGTAAGGTGGCTGGATTCTATCAAACCAACAGCCTCGGAATTGTATCTCATGGGAGATATTTTCGACTTTTGGTTTGAATACAAAAAAGCTGTGCCAAAGGGCTTTACGCGCCTTCTTGGGAAAATTGCAGAGTTTACCGACAGCGGAATACCGGTACACTTTTTCACTGGAAATCATGACATATGGGTATTCGACTACCTGCCTGCTGAGACAGGTGTCAAGGTATACCGTGAACCACTCATCATAAACCTAAACGACAAGCGTTTTTTTCTGGCTCATGGAGATGGTCTTACTAAGCATGAGAAAACTTTTCTCCGCATAAAAGCGCTTTTCACCAACAAACTCGCTCAACGATTGTTTCGATTAGTGCATCCTGATCTCGGGATCAGACTGGCCGGTTTCCTGTCCCGCAAAAGCAGGGAGAAGAATATGGCCGAAGACGGTTCAGTATTTCAGGGTGAAGAATATGAATGGCTTATTTCATGGGCTAAAGACGTGATCAAAACTGATCATTTCGACTATTTCATATTCGGGCATCGGCATCTTGCCAAAACTTTTCAGCTAAACCAGAATTGCAAATTGATCTATCTCGGCGATTGGATAACCAATTTTTCCTATGGCGAGTGGGATGGATCAGAGTTCCAACTGAAATTTTTCAAGGAGTAACCAAAAACTATATTAAATGGTTTCAAACAAAACAATCTATGCCGTAATTAAAGGTTCGGGAAGCTATATCCCACCAGTGGTTGTAAAAAACTGTGACTTTGAAAACAATGTCTTCATGAATGAAGACGGAACAAAGATAGACCTCCCTGGCAGAGAGATAACAAGAAAATTCGAACAAATCACGGATATCTTTGAAAGGCGGGTTGCCCCCGACAATATTTTGACCTCAGACATGGCAGCAATTGCTGCTGCAGAGGCTATTGAGGATGCTAAAATAAGCAAGGAGGACCTTGACTATATTATTGTAGCTCACAACCTGGGTGACGTTAAACCAGGCTCCAACTTTCCGGACATGCTTCCCACACTGGCATCCCGTGTAAAAAGCAAGCTGAAGATTAAAAACCCCAGCACAATTGCTTACGACATGACTTTTGGCTGTCCGGGATGGACTCAGGCAATGATACATGCCAACTATTATATCAAGTCAGGCGATGCCAAAAACATCCTTGTAATTGGTGCAGACACCATAAGCAGGATGGCAGACCCACACGACAGAGATGTAATGATATTTGCAGATGGTGCATCAGCAACAGTACTTCAGGCTGT
>CAYNFX010000001.1:0-78750 GCA_964396555.1 uncultured Alkaliflexus sp. | reverse complement strand
TTATGGGATAATACATAGGAAGATTCATCCTTTCCCTAAGATCAACGATTCTCCAAACCCTCTTTGACCATAGAATGTCAGCTTCACGTAGGGATGGATAAGGCACCGGTTTCTTATTACTAACATGTTCCTTTTCCACAATATTGTCTATTGGTTTGGAAGTACGCTGCGCAGAGCTATCATTAACTGATAACGCAACACCCAAAACCACCAGGCCTATGAAATAAATCCACTGTTTTCTCATCGTTGTATTGTTTAAATATTTCCTTATTCAAATTAGTCAATGACCAAAGTAATTGATCCTAATGAGCGACGACGTCCGTCTGGTCCCATCGCCTGAATATCCTGAATCATAACTCTCTGTCCCCTGGACAAGGATCTCATCATATCTTTCTGCTCCTGCGTAAACAAGTTATTGTTCGACTTGGCATCAACCAGGTAACCATTCCTTAATATCGCCACTGTAAACTCAGTAACTTTAAATTGAAGGTCAAACTCAAAGTCTTCCATATCTGCAACAACTCCAAGCTGTGCTAGTAACAAAGCTTTTGGAATTGCACCATCCCTCTGATTATTAACCTTTGCAACCGGGTCAGGTATCCTACGGATCCGAAAATTCTTCTTACCAAGGTTACGTGCAGTAGTGCCATTTACCTTAGCAGAAACAGAAATCACAGCTTCACGTCCTGCGGTACCGGGGGCCGGTTCTACAATATAACCACCACCTCTACGGGTAATCTTACCGGTGCTTATAGTAACATTTAGATTCTCACTCGGGATACCTGGAACTGATATTTCAACCGGGTTCGCGATACCCTCATAAAAAACGTTCATCTTGGTAGGAGAAATCACGACATTGGGAGCAGAAACCAGGTATTTTCCTTTTATTGGAAAATGACGGTCTGTACCATCAGGACCTTTAATTATAACATCACCTTCCCATGACTTCTCACCAACATTTGATGCAGGGACCCTGTAAATACCACGACCTGCAATTGTCTGCAATTCCGTACCGTTGATAGTTACAATAGGGGGCTGGGTCGTATCACGACCAGCAACCATAATCTCTGCATAATATTCATCACCTTGAATCACATAATCCGAACGCTGTAAAACCAACGCTTCAATGGAATTAAACTTGAATGCATCCTCATCTATACCAATAAATAGCCTGTTTACAACATCCGATTCCATATTTCTAACTGATGTCTGGATCTGGCTTAATATTGCCATAGAAGCAGCCATCGGGATGTGTTCAAACTTTTCACTTTCCCAGGACCTGTTATCAGCGTTATTCTCAGGGGCAGCTGTTGAAAGAACTTTTTCAATATTCTCCTTGAACTTATCATCGTCAATATAACTCTTCAGCAGCTCCCGGTATTCATCGATCATGCCCTTTAACTCCTTACTCCTGGCAGCACTCCTTTCAGTAATCATCAACTGTGCGGCTATATCCTGGTTGCTTACATTCTTATAATTCTCAGGTGTTGCTTCAGGACCATCGGCAGTTCTGACAAATAGATATTTTAAACTGTCAATATGGCTAACCAGAGCATCTGCCTTTTCCTTTATCTGAAGGCTCTTCTGCAGGCTTGTCTCAACTTTATTAGGGTTGGTGGCATGAGCCTGATAAAAGTCATCATACAAGGAGGCATTTTTCTTTTCTACAGATTCCTTGGCCTGAAGAATACTTCTATCAACCAGAAGAAATGCATTCAATAATTCACCTGACACGTTCAAAGCAAGCATAGCTGTAAGCATGAGATACATCATGCCTATCATCTTTTGCCGCGGCGTTTCAGGACAGTTACCACCAGACATATTCTATTCTTCTTTAGGTTTTGAACTAATCTGTTTACTTACCGCCCCCACTCATCGCGCTCAACATATTGCCATAAATTGTATTAAGCTCACTTAGAGTCTTAGACAGGTTGGCAACCTCCTGTTTGTATACCTGAGTATCGGCAACAGACTGATTTAAATGCTTGCTAATTTCACTAAGGCTTTGAGAAAGCTCCTGCGATGAACTAACCTGAGCATTGATGCTGGTCAATTGAAGTTCATAAGCAGAATTTATTGAAGTCAACTTCTGGTTTGCTTCTGCAAGACCCTCAGTATACTTCTTTCCATCAGCGGCAATCTTATTAACCTGTTGGTTCATAGATTCGCCTATTGCCTGATATGATTTAACAAGGTTATCGCCTGTTGATTTTATTGTTTCAATAAAGTCATTACCTGTTTTTGACAAGTCCTCAGAAAACTTAGCACCACTGTCGGCAACGATTCTAGCTGTTGATTGGTAACTACCTGCAAGAGCTTCAGCAGATTGACCAAGGTTTGCCTGAACCGATGACAAATCACCCACACTTTTAGCAGCAGACTTCATAGTTTCCAGATAAGCCTGAGTAGCCAGACTGGCATCGTTTAACTGCGATAAACCACTAGCAGTATCAGACAATTTCTTCAGTCCATAACCCAATTGCTCAACTGTTGAAGTATCGATGGAACCTGACTGAATCAAAGCAGCCAGTTCACTTCCACCACCTCCTCCACCACCGACATTATATCGTGGCTCCAGTCCTACAAGCTCAGGAAAAACCAGACTCCAGTCAGGCATTTCATGCGGAGGCTCAAAAGCCGAAAGGAAAAAGATTATTGCTTCTGTTCCCAGACCGGCAATCAACATATAACTAGCACCCGGAAGGTGAAGAATTTTCCATAATGCACCAAGGATAGCAACAGAGGCACCAATGCCATAAACCTTGGCCATAATCTTCTTATAGAGGGGGCTAGCAAAAAAACCACTTCCACTCATGACTTAATCTTTTAGTGTGGGCGAATTAAGTTAATTTCCAATATAATCGCGGATACACCTGAATCCAATATAGGACTTGGCCGAATCCTGGTACTCATATGTACGGGTACTGTTTTGAAGGAAAAGTGCTATATCCTTCCAGGAACCTCCACGAATCACCTTACGCTTCATTACGTGATGGTCACCGGGAAGTGCATTATACTGATATGTTGGGCTTATGTCGTGCATAAATACCGGCGAAGATTCATCAAAAGCACTTGATGTCCACTCTGCAACGTTACCTGCCATATCATACAATCCGAAATCATTTGGATGGAAAGAGGCCACATTCATGGTATACATACCACCATCATCTCCGTACCTACCCCTCAAAGGCTTAAAGTTGGCCAGGAAACATCCCTTATCATTCCGTGTATAAAGTCCTCCCCAAGGATAAATATTGTTGCTAAGTCCACCTCGTGCAGCATATTCCCATTCATACTCGGTTGGCAGACGGTAATCCATTACCGGAGGCTGACCCTTTGATGTCAGGAAGTTGTTAAGCAATTGAGAGCGCCATACGCAGAAAGCATTAGCCTGCTTCCAGGTTACACCTACAACAGGATACTCATCAAAACCAGGGTGCCAGAAATACATCTCTGTCCATGGCTCATTGAAGGAATAAGTAAAGTCTGCTATCCAAACCAGTGTATCAGGATATACATTTACCCTATCCTTAAGAATAAAGGCAGAACGGTCGTTAATAGGTATAATCTCACCAAATTGATTTGCAACTTCACCCTCATAGGAGTTGGTTTCAAAATTATACCGATTAGTACGCTTTGCCGCTTGTTGCAAATCTACCCACTCATAATCATAATTTAACTTACGAGTGTCGACTTCTTTCCTGCGAAAAAATCTTTCATTCTCAGGCAGGTAGAGCTCTTCAAGTATCTCGGCATACTCCTCATTGTCCCATTCAAGTCTGGAATTCCAGTTAATAATTGGATTTTCCAGTGGGTTACCAAACTCATCCTCTGTGAAGAGAAACTCTTCCTCAAACTGCTCACCAAGCATACGGCGAGCTATACTGTCACGTACCCAATATACAAACTGGCGATACTCACTGTTTGTGATCTCAGTCTCATCCATCCAGAATGAAGGGATAGACAAGGTCCGAGTCTGGGTCGTCATTGAATTTGTCAGGTCCTGGTCATTCAAGCCCATGTTAAAACTTCCTTGTGGAATGAAAACCATTCCGAAAGGATCAGGCTCATAGAATGATCCACTGCGAGAGACGCCAACGAGCTCTCCGTTTCCTGATTTCCCACATCCGGATAAAATCGTGAGTAAAACGATACCAAGGGCAAGTACTTTTTTCATAGTCTTCGAATATTCTTAATCAGTACTGTTATAATCAATTTCTTATTTATTTACAAAAATCTAACACTCTTATATCGCTTATCTCTCTTGTCAAGCGAGAGATCAAATGAATACCCTAACATTATCTCATGGGTACCGTTGCTACCCGCTCTGCTTAAATCAGAATTGCTTATGTCATAACAATAACCAACCCTTATTCCATTAGAAAGCTCAAGTCCTGCCATCACTGCCCAAGCTTCCTCAATCCTGTATGTCAATCCTCCCCAGTACCTATCCTGCCAGTATAGTTTTACATTCAAATCTGTCTGCCATGCAGGCCCACTCTTTTTTACTAATATTGAAGGTCTTAGCTCTATCGGGTTCTCAACAAACTGATAGAAATAGCCAGCAGTGAAGAAAAAAGAACGTGGAATATATACGTTTAGCTGATCATTAAAGTTTGCATTTGGGGCAAATAAATGTAAAAAAGATATGCCGGCATAAAAATCCGGGTGTAAAAAACTCACACCAAATCCAGCATCCGTGGTAATAGCCGTTTGCTTGCTTTTTGCAACAGCCGGGTCTGTTTCATCATGATAATTACTGTCTGATGGTTTGAACACTAGTTTAGTACCATCAAAGGCACTATTTACAAATCCAACACTTGCTCCAATACTCAACAGAGACTCATCAAGAAAATAATGCCTCGATACAAGACCGCTTATCGTGAGCGTATTTGCAAACCCGGCAACATCATTCATCACTATCAGCCCCACACCACTTTTACTTCCCAAAATATTCAGAGCCATATCGCCACCAAAAACCGTTGTTCTGGGAGCATTATCCATACCTACCCACTGGCTCCTGTCAAGTGCAGTCAGGTTTGTTCTACCGGTACTACCAGCAAATGCAGGATTATACACTACCCTGCTGAACATATTCTGACTGAACTGAGGCTCATATTGCGCCAATGCCTCGTAATTCGTGCAAAATAAAATAAAAAACACAAAAGAACCAGAGCACAGCAATTTAAAATAGGGGCAGATACCTTTACCTGCATATCTAAAATCACGAAAAAAAAAGCTCCGCAAATCTCTATAATGCACCTTTAAACCGCTACTGTACTTGATTTTGGACACTAATTCCATATACGTAAACTTATTCTTTAAAGGTTACATTTTTTATTTTGGGAATGGTTATTTTTTTTATCATTATTGACAATTGTCGAATGCTTCACATACATTCGCCACCATCTGGGTGGAAGCTCATTTCGCAATGCAGACCTGTAGTCTTCCCGACCACATGCAATCCATCTGCTATCAGTAGCGGGAGATTTTACCCACCATCTGTCATTCGAAGTATTTCGACAAAAATACAACTGCTCGTCAAAAGCTTCAACCGGAACTACATACTGCCTGTACAAGCCTGACACTTCATCTGGTTGATCAACAGATCTTCCTGCAAAACCATCAAGGAAATGCCACACAAGCTGCGCGGCCAACATTGCATTATTGTCTCCTCCTTCGTTGACTGGCATTTCAAAAATACCTGTAAGCCTAACTTTATGACAAAGTCCTGAATAACGTAAAATCCTACACATTTCAAAGGGTTCTATGCCATGAGCACTAATAAGGCCATTGCCAAACTGAGGCTGAAACCGCATCATCCTAAAGTCAAGACTCAACACATCTGCATCCCGTATCAACGGTTCTACACGATGTAAATTACCGCCCCTGATATCTCCCAGCCTTACATATTCATAAAAATGTGAGCCAAGGAAATCAAGTTGAGAAGCCGCAGAAAGATAACTCTGAATCCCAAAAACTGTAACATCTTCCGTTACCTTATCGAGTTCCTTAACCAGATAACCTAGCCAGGTCCGCGATGAAAAATCATCATCCTCTGCATCAATATCAAGCATCGAATCTCCAACTGACAGGTTTATCCTTTCATTCCCACTTCCGGCTAAAAAACCTTTTGTCATTGGAAGGGAAAGATCCTGACTCCCTCCGAGTACCACTACGCTTTTGCCTTGTTTGACAAACCACGCTACAGCCTCTTCCAGGGCAAGATACCTGTCATTTAGACTGCTACCCCTAATATTCCCGGCATCTCCTATTAGAGGACAACCGGCAGGTACAGCCAGCGAATACAAATACTTACGTATCATATCAGGAGCAGCGCCACAGTCCTTGTTATCAGCTGAGTTCCGAGCCTCTCCTGCTCCAATTATTACAACACTGTAAGACGGATCCTTAAACCAGTCATTCTGACCCTTGTAAAATGACACCTTGCCTGCAAGGCTTTCTCCAACCGGGATACCGGTTAAGCCTGAGTTGCCGTTCTTTTTATATGGCTCAAAATAAGGACCCACATCTATATACTTTTACTATTTCTTGGTCTTAGCCTTGGGCTTAACATTAGTCTTAGCTTTTAACTTTGCTTTAACCTCAGTGCCTGACACTTTTGCGTTCTTCTTCACACTTCTGGACGGAGCTTTCCTTTTTCCTCCGGATTTAGCATCCCCTTCACTGATAATCTTTCGACACTCATCGAGTGTCAGGTCCGATGCCTCAGTCCCTTTGGGTATCTTATAATTAGCACTGTTAAAACTAATATATGGACCCCATCGTCCGTTAAGAATTTGCAACTCTGGCTCCTCTTCAAACGTCCTAATAATCCTATTATTGTCTTTTTCTCTTTTTTCTTCAATTAATTCGATAGACCTCTCAAGTGAAATCTCAAGGGGGTCATCAACACCCTTTTTGAGAGAGGTAAATTTGCCGTCGTGTCTGATGTAAGGACCAAAACGTCCTACTCCCACAACCACAGTCTTACCTTCATATTCTCCAAGAGTACGGGGTAGTTCAAATAATTTGAGAGCTTCTTCCAGAGAGATGGTTTCAATATGCTGACCTTTTACAAGGCTGGCAAATACGGGCTTATCTTCTCCTTCATTACCATCACCAAGTTGCGCCATTGGACCGTAACGTCCAATCCTGACCAAAACCGCTTTGCCACTGCGGGGGTCTGTTCCCAACACCCTCTCTCCGCTATTGCGTTCCGACTTTTCAAGAGTCTCTTCTACTTTCTGGTGGAAGGCATGATAAAAACTGGCTATCGAATCATTCCATTTAAGTTCCCCGGCTGCAATGCTATCAAACTCCTTCTCAACCTTGGCTGTAAAGTCATAATTAACTATGTCGGGGAAGTGTCTGACAAGAAAATCATTCACTACCATCGCTATATCCGTTGGAAACAGCTTGGATCTCTCGCTACCTGTAATCTCTGTAAGAGTCTTCGCCGTTATCTTATCTCCCTTTAGGGTAAGTGAACGAACCTGGCGGGGTGAACCTTCACGGTCTTCCCTAACAACATAACCCCGTTGCTGAATTGTGCTTATTGTAGGAGCATAGGTCGAGGGACGACCTATGCCTAGTTCTTCAAGCTTGCGAACCAGGCTTGCTTCTGAATATCGAGGGGGCTTTTGCGACCATCGTTCCCTGGCATCAAGCATTCCACGTTCAAGCTTATCTCCCTTTTTCATTGCAGGCAAAAAGCCGGGAGCTTCCTCATCCTCCTTTTCATGATCTGTCGACTCAATATATACTTTCAGAAAACCATCAAACAGGATGACCTCTCCTGATGCCTGAAATACAAAAGTCGAACCGCTTACCTTAACATTTACAGAGGTCTTTTCGATTTTTGCATCACTCATCTGAGAGGCGATAGTGCGCTTATAGATAAGGTCATACAGACGTTGTTCAGCCGATGTACCACTAATCGAGGGCTTATCAAGGTAGGTTGGACGAATAGCCTCGTGAGCCTCCTGTGCCCCCTTGGATGTTGTCTTATATTTGCGGGTCTTTACATACTCCTCACCCATTTCCTTCCTGATCTGATCCGCAGCCAATTTAATTGCAAAATCGGAAAGATTGACAGAGTCGGTACGCATATAGGTAATCTTTCCTTCTTCATAAAGGCGTTGTGCAATGGACATAGTCTGTCCAACAGAGAAGCCAAGCTTACGTGATGCCTCCTGTTGCAGAGTCGATGTAGTGAACGGTGCAGCAGGGGACTTGATAAGGGGTTTGCGAACCACCTCATCCACTTCATAAGAGGCCTTCTTGCAATGCTCAAGAAACTCCTCTGCTTCCTTCTCTGTTATAAAACGCTTATTGAGTTCAGCTTTGAACTCATGAGTTCGCCCATCCTCGGTTGTAACCAAAAATCTGGCTGTCACCCTGAATGAGGACTCAGACTGGAAGCTGAAAATCTCCCTTTCTCGTTCAACCAATAGACGAACTGCCACAGACTGAACCCTTCCGGCAGACAACGAAGGTTTTACCTTTCTCCAAAGAACCGGGGAAAGCTCAAAACCAACGAGACGGTCAAGCACACGCCTTGCCTGTTGGGCATCAACAAGATTCCTGTCAATATTCCTGGGAGTCTGTATGGCATTTAGTATAGCGGGCTTCGTAATTTCATGAAAAACTATGCGTCGGGTCTTATCCGGTTTCAACTCCAGAACTTCAGCAAGATGCCAGGCGATTGCCTCTCCTTCACGGTCCTCATCGGAAGCGAGCCACACTGTATCCGACTTCTTCACAAGGGTCTTCAGCTCATTTACCAACTCCTTCTTTTCCGGGGCCACTACATACTGAGGCTCAAAATTCTTCTCAATTGCAATTCCGTAATCTTTCTTGGACAAATCACGAATATGACCGTAACTGGACTTGACTACGAAATCCTCACCAAGAAATTTCTCAATTGTCTTGGCCTTAGATGGTGACTCCACGATCAGAAGGTTCTTCCCCTTCCCTTTTCCTTTTTGCTCCATTGCAGCTATGCATTATTACATGAGCGGAAATTGTAGTTTCCGCCGGGCAAATTTATAAAATATTAATTACTATGGTCTAAAATAAATCTACGCTACCAGTATAAACAAAATGAACGTACAAGTAAGCAAAAACTTATCTTTACTACAGTAAAATAAAATATAGCCCTATATTTTCATAAATTTACCCGGAAAATCTATTACTCAATAAACATGATGGAAAATACACCAAGAGTAAAGAAGATAGTGAAGTATATGTACGGCATCTTCCTTGCCGGAATAGTATTTCTGGTACTCCTTTTCTTTCTGATATCGGCCGGGGCACTTGGCTTCATGCCTAGTTTTGAAGAACTCGAGAATCCGGAAAGCAATCTGGCGACTGAAGTTTATTCTGCCGACGGAGTGCTACTGGGAAGGTTCTTTCTTGAAAACAGGAGCCGCGTTGAATATGATGAAATATCTCCCAATGTAGTTAACGCGCTGATCTCTACTGAGGACAAACGATTTCACGACCATTCCGGTATTGATGGAAGGGGACTTATGCGAGTATTGGTAAAGACAGTTATGCTCAGGGAAGAAAGTTCGGGAGGTGGTTCTACTATCACCCAGCAACTTGCAAAGTTGTTGTTTCACACACCCGCCAAAAGCAAGTTGGAACGTCTTATGCAAAAACTCAAGGAATGGGTTATTGCTGTAAAACTGGAACGGAGCTATACAAAGGATGAGATATTGACAATGTATCTCAACAAGGCGCCGTTCATTTATGACGCCTATGGAATCAAGTCTGCAGCTTCAACATTTTTCAATACCTATCCTGATTCCCTGAAGGTTGAGGAAGCAGCAGTGTTGATAGGTATGCTTAAAAACCCATCGCTATACAACCCTGTCAGGAGACCTGAGCTCACACAGCAACGACGTAACGTGGTACTTAACCAGATGATGAAGACCAAGCATCTCACAAGAGCTGAATATGATTCTCTGAAAAACCTTCCTATGGTCATCAACTTCAACCGTTCTGACCATGTTGGAGGACTAGCTCCATATTTCAGGGAATATCTGAGGCTTACGCTTACGGCAAAGGAACCGGCACGTGAGAATTATGCATCATGGCAGATGCAGAGATTTAGGGAAGACAGTGTAGAATGGGCAACCAATCCTCTGTATGGCTGGGTTAACAAACGCCTAAAAGGTGACGGCTCCATATATGACATATACCGTGACGGCTTGAAGATTTATACTACTATAGATTCGAGACTTCAGGAAAATGCTGAGCAGGCAGTTGTGGAACATATGTCCAAGGACATCCAGCCTAAGTTTTCAAACGAAAAGAAGGGACGTACACGTGCACCCTATACTCAGCATATTTCACAGGATCAATATTCCGGAATTATAAAAAGGGCTATTCAGCAGACCGATCGTTACAGGATACTAAAAAGTCTTGGTGCCTCAGAGGACTCAATAATGAAGGCCTTCAAATCACCCGTGAAGATGAGGGTATTCTCATACAAGGGTGAGATTGACACTGTAATGACACCTCTTGACTCAATTCATTACTACAAGAGCTTCCTCAGGTCAAGCCTATTCTCCATGGATCCCCTTACTGGTCATGTAAAGGCCTATGTTGGAGGTGTCAACTACAAGCATTTCAAGTATGACATGGCAACAGATGGAAAGCGTCAGGTTGGTTCAACAATCAAACCTTTTATCTATACCCTGGCCATGCAGGAAGGATTGACGCCATGTGATCTTGTACCAAATGTACCTCAAACCTTCTACCTGCCAACAGGAGATACCTGGACACCACGCAATTCATCAGATAAAAGATCAGGTGAAATGGTATCACTTAAGTGGGGTCTGGCTCAATCCAACAATAATATTACGGCCTGGATTATGAAGCAGTACAATCCTGAGGCTGTGGTAAGAATTTGTCGTACTCTTGGAATCAAAAGTCCAATGGATCCCGTTCCCGCTTTGTCATTGGGAACTCCAGACTTCACGCTTAAAGAGATGGTAGCTGCCTATGGAACATTTGCAAACAAGGGAGTACATGTTGAACCTTTATTTGTGACCAGGATAGAAGACCGTTACGGCAATGTGATTGATTCCTTCACACCTCAGAAGAATGAGGCTATCAACGAGCATAATGCCTATCTTATGATAAACCTTCTTCAAGGTGTTGTCAATACGGGAACCGGTGTACGTCTGAGACTGAAATACGGCCTAAAAGGTAGCATAGGAGGCAAAACCGGAACTACTCAAAACAATTCAGACGGTTGGTTTATTGGTGTTACACCAAACCTGGTGACCGGAGTATGGGTTGGTGGTGAAGAAAGGGATATACACTTTGATAATATCTCTTTGGGACAGGGTGCAAATCTTGCCCTTCCAATCTGGGCTCTGTATATGACGCCGACTTATTCAAACCCGGAGTTGCCTTACTCACTGGAAGATAGTTTTGAAGCTCCTGCAGGCTTCAATATCAATCTGTTCTGCCCGGATGAATATGTCCCGGTATCAGAAGAAGAGATCGAAATAGAAACTGTGATGGGTGACGAGCTTTTTTAATGCCTTTGATCTGATACACAACAGGCAAGCTGAAAATAATTGAGGCATTCCGGATTAGCTGAAAAGGCTCCGGAATGCCTCCTCTATTTTACCGCACTGTTGTATCCGTATATCAAACTTCTTGAAGTTAATACCCTTGTTGTATCGAGGTATTATTATCGTTTTAAATCCCAACTTCTCCGCCTCAATAATGCGCTGTTCTATACGGGTAACTGGTCGTATCTCGCCTGAAAGCCCCACCTCTCCTGTCAGGCAAATTTCTCGTGATACGGGCAGGTCTGTATTAGATGACAAAATAGCACTTACAACTGCCAGATCAATTGCGGGATCGGTGACCTTCAATCCTCCTGCAATATTAAGGAACACATCTTTCGCTGCAAGTTTGAACCCGGCACGCTTTTCAAGCACAGCCAGCAGCATGTTAAGCCTGCGTAAGTCAAAACCCGTTGAAGATCTCTGCGGCGTTCCATAGGCAGCGGTGCTGGCGAGAGCCTGAACTTCTATTAGAAATGGACGCACTCCCTCGATGGCAGCACAGATTGCAATCCCGCTCATATCCTCATCCTGATGCGCAAGGAGCATCTCACTTGGGTTTGAAACTTCTCTCAACCCTCCGCTTTCCATCTCGAAGATTCCTATCTCCGAGGTCGAACCGAAACGGTTCTTTACTGAGCGAATAATGCGGTACATATAATGGCGGTCACCTTCAAACTGCAGTACAACATCCACCATATGTTCCAGAACCTTGGGTCCTGCAAGGCTACCTTCCTTGTTGATGTGCCCAATAAGCAAAACCGGGAGGTTTTGCTCCTTTGCAACCCTGAGTATGGCAGCTGATGACTCACGTACCTGGGTAACGCTTCCAGGAGCTGACTCCACACCTTCCCTCTCAAGGGTCTGGACCGAATCTATAATCAGGATATCCGGTTTCTCATTATATATATGAGTGATGATCTGCTCAACCGACGTTTCACACAGAATAAGGCAATAATCTCCATGACCAAGCAATAGACGGTCAGCCCTTAGCTTGATTTGGCCGGGACTTTCTTCACCTGAAACGTAAAGCACTTTATACTTTGTAAGATTCAGCGCCATTTGAAGGACAAGGGTTGATTTACCAATCCCTGGTTCACCACCAAGAAGAACAAGCGATCCGGGAACCATTCCTCCTCCAAGCACCCTGTTCAATTCCTCGATCCCCGTATCAATCCTAGGCATCTGCTGCGTGTCTATCCCACTTACCGGAAGAGGAGTTGCTCTGGTTATCTCACCAGGTGAAGCCTGAGATCGCAGGCTACTCTTGCCAGTCTGCACAACCTCTTCAACAAAAGTATTCCACTCACCACAGGAAAAGCACTTGCCTATCCACTTGGGAGATTCAGTACCGCAGTTACTGCAGATATAAACGGTTTTTATCTTGGCCATCTTCAAAAATATGTAATCTATCCTGCAATTTACAAATAGTTTCAGACTTGCGATTCAGGAGTTGTGAAATCACCTACGGGCATAAAAAGAGCTTTAACTGCACCACTATTGTGGCTCAGTTAAAGCTTATTTGGTTTAACCCTCACCTGTGAAAATGTCCAAGCTCTTTATAAAAAGACAGGCAGCATGCTTTTAGATAAGCCTGTTAGTAGCAGTATCGGGAAAGATAAAGATAGGCTTGTGTCCATTTGCCTCCTCAACCGGAATTATTGCATATGTAATAATAATGACAACGTCACCTACTGCAACTTTGCGGGCTGCAGCACCATTCAGGCATATTACTCCGGAACCCCTCTCGCCCTTAATAACATAGGTCTCAATTCTCTCACCATTGTTATTATTTACCACCTGAACCTTTTCGTTCTCGAAAATATTGGCGGCTTCCATCAGCTCCTCATCGATAGTAATACTACCGACATAGTTGAGATTTGCCTCAGTTACAGTTACATTATGTAACTTTGATTTAACAACGTGGATAAGCATGATTAAGCTTTTTTGTAAACAACATTATCAATAAGCCTTATCTCACCGGTATAAACGGCGATACATCCAACGATATAATCGCTGTCATCCCATGAACTCACCTCTTGAAGAGTGTTTCCATCAACAATACAGAAATACTCAGTTTCCATCTCCGGTGAACTATTGACACTATCAATAACATATTTTACCGTATCCCCAACATTATGAGTTGCGGCAAATTTACAAGATTCAAACAATGTTCGTGCAATTAAAGGTGCACTATTTCTCCGCTTTTCACTCAAAAGAAGATTCCTTGAACTCATGGCAAGTCCGTCAGCTTCCCTAACTATTGGGCAGGCAACGATCTCCACCGCCAGCTTCAACTGTCTTACCATCTCCCTAATCACGGCAAGCTGCTGAAAATCTTTTTCCCCAAAAAATGCTTTGTGAGGCTTAACAATATCAAACAACCTGCTCACAACCTGCGCAACCCCGTTAAAATGACCAGGCCTGTACTTTCCTTCCATCACCCTGTCAATTAGCCCGAAGTCAAATACCCTTGTATCGGGCTCGGGGTATATATCATGAACAGTCGGCACGAAAATAAGTTCACAGGGTGTACCTGAAAGCAGCTCCGCATCCTTTTGAATGTCACGAGGATAACGCTCCAGATCCTTTGGATCATTAAACTGGGTAGGGTTTACAAAAATACTTACAACAACAACATCGCAATGATTTGATGCTATCCTTACAAGCGAGAGATGACCTTCATGCAGTGCTCCCATAGTAGGAACAAAGCCGATAGTTTTCCCTGCCTTTTTTAACTCTTCAATCCTTGAAGAGATTGAAGATGAAGTTGTAATTATTTCCATTAACATTCAAAAATAAAAACGCGGCAAAATAAAGGAATAAATACCAAACAATAAAAATTAGACAACAAAAAAAAACAAAAATCAAACCCTTGGGCCTAAATATACGGTAATAAGCAAGTAGATACAAGGATAACAGGCTTTGTTTTAGAAGCATATTTTTTGTACTTTTGTCAGACAACTTATTTTTTTAAAGTGCAATGGAAAAAAGCAAAGTCCTATTTATCTCCCAGGAAATTTCTCCTTTCCTTCCAGAAAACGAGCAATCAGTACTGGCACGCAATCTTCCGCAGGGGATCCAGGAAAGGGGCAAAGAGATCAGAACCTTTATGCCGCGCTTTGGTTCCATAAATGAAAGAAGAAATCAACTCCATGAAGTCATTCGTCTTTCGGGAATGAACCTTATCATCAATGATACAGACCACCCACTCATTATAAAAGTTGCTTCACTACAAGCTGCAAGAATGCAGGTTTACTTCATTGACAACGACGATTATTTTCAAAGGAAATGCACGACAGCAGACGACGATGGCACTGAATTTGCAGACAATGATGAGCGTGTACTATTCTTTGCCCGCGGGGTTTTGGAAACTATTAAGAAGCTTAGATGGGCACCTGATGTGGTTCATTGTAACGGCTGGTTCACTGCACTTGCTCCGGTCCTTATCAAGAAGACCATGCATGACGACCCCTTCTTTGCAAAGGCAAAGGTTGTATATACTCTATATAATGATGCTTTTACACAGCCTTTGGACAAAGGGATCAAAGCAAAAATCAAAGCCATGGGAGTTTCGGAGAAGGATCTTAAACTGCTAGATGATCCATCTTATGCGAGCCTTAGCAAGCTAGCAATAAATATGTCGGATGGCGTTATAAAGGCAAGTAGCGTGGTGGATCCTGAAGTTGAGAAATATGCAAAGGAATGCGGTAAACCTTTTTTGGACTACCAGGGGGAAGAAGATTATGTAGATGCTTACAATGACTTTTATGATGCGTTGTAAGAAGATAGAGTGGAGATAGGAGACTTAATCAATAATATTAACAAGACTATATGTCAAACAAAATATCTGGGCTTTTCAAACTGACAGCTTTATGCCTGTTGCCTGCTGTTTTCGCTTCATGCAGTAATGATCCTGCAAACATTGGGCTTGACACCATGCCTAAATCAGATATGATTCATGCAAATAGTGTAAGCAAAGATTTTTATGCTAAGAATATAATACCCGATAGGGTTATTACTGACAGCCACTCAAATGGAGCTACTGCAATCCTTGGATATTTCAGCGATCCAATCTTCGGTCCTGCAAAGGCCGACTTCGTTTCAGAGTTTTCATTATCAAAAGCGGGTATTGATCCATTCTTTTATGATCCGGATACAAAAACACCCGCGCAAGAGAAAATGTTTCCAGACTCCGTAATTCTCCACCTTCCTTACTTCTATCAGGACTGGTTTGGGAAATTAGATGCCAAACAAAAGCTACATGTTTATGAGTTGAGTGAGAGACTCGAAAAAGCATCCTCCAATACCAGATATTATAACGACTATGAAATAATGGGTAAATACTATGCCAACCTGCTTGCGGAGAAGGAATATACTGTACATGGCGGAGTTGGCGATACCCTGACAGACTCGACATGGAATACTTTACAAGGTCTATATACGATGAAGATAAAACTTGCTGACGAAGTTGCTGACAAGCTATTCAATCTGACATCAGAACAGTTAAGCAGTGATGAGCTTTTCAAGGAAGCCTTTAATGGCCTTTATATAACCACTCCTTCTAATCCTTCATCAGCAGGTTCTCTGCTTCTGTTTAACCTTTACAACAGGGATGCGAAACTTGTTTTGCATTACCACAAGCAAATCACCAATGACTCTATAAAAAAGTACGAATATAATTTCCCTATAGATCATTCCTCAAGATTCTTCAACATGTATTCTCATTCATTCTCAAGCTCTATTGTAACTGGAACAACTGATGCTTCGATGTTAATGATACAGGGTCTGGCAGGCAGTTATGCTGAATTTGATATTAGTTCCTTAGTATATGAATGGAAGGATTCATTGGAAAATAACTCGGGAGACCTACAGATAGGTATCAGTGGAGTAGATCTAACTTTCATAGCTGACACACTTACCAAAGTAAACGGGCTGTTTACCCCAGCCAGCAATGTACTTCAGATAAAAATGAAGGACAGCAGGGGAATAATGAAAACTCCCACCTATATAGATAGTGATGGAGATGAAGTTGCAATGTTTATAACCTCTGCCGCAGCCTTTGATGTAAGTACCCTTACTTATACATTCAAACTTAACCAGGCATTTTTCGAAGATGCAGCATTGGGAAAAGTCGAAGTTCCTATTCTGTACCTTCAACTTCCTTCAGCTCAATTCAATTTTAACAGGGTAGTCCTATTTAATAATGTAGCATCTGGCAACCCAGTTTTTAGAGTGAAATATGTAAAGCACAGGAGGCTTGACTAAGCTCTCAGGAATTCCTGAGAGCCATCATCCTGCTAATATATTTACCGACAATATCAAATTCAAGGTTAACGACAGTACCAGCTTGGATTTGATGGAAATTGGTATGGTGATAAGTATAAGGAATTATAGCTACTGAAAAGCTATCAATACGGCTATTTACTACAGTCAGACTTACACCGTTCACGCACGCTGAGCCTTTCTCAACGGTCATGTAACCCAGTTCTGCCTTAGCTTTATCAAAGTCATACTTAAACGTAAAATACCAGCTTCCGTCTGCTTCCTTTACTTCGGTACATACAGCAGTTTGGTCCACATGTCCCTGAACAATATGCCCATCCAGACGGCCGTTCATAGGCATGCTGCGCTCTAGATTGACCTTGTCTCCTATAGCAAGCAAACCAAGATTAGACTTCTGAAGGGTTTCAGAAATTGCAGTCACTGTATAAACATTACCGTCTGTCTTCACAACCGTAAGACAGACTCCATTATGTGCGACGCTCTGATCTATTTTCAGCTCGTTTGTAAACGAACTCTTCAAGGTTATATGGAGATTACCCTCTTCCTTTTCTAACGCAACAACTGTTGCAGCCTCTTCAACTATTCCAGAAAACATAAATTCATTGTTTAATCATATTCGGCATTTGAACTACCAAATAATTTTATTTGCTAATTTAGTAACAATTTCTGAAACAGATAAACTGAGGTTATGATATTAGTAAGCGGCGGAACAGGATTGGTTGGGTCACATTTGTTGTATCTTCTTACTGAAAAGGGCTATCCTGTCAGAGCAATTTACAGAAATAGAAAGAATATCATTGAAACAGAAAAAATCTTCAGGTTTTATAAGGAAGATGTACAAAAGCAACTTGACCTAATAGAATGGGTTGAAGCAGATGTGACTGACTATTACGTCCTTGAGGATGCACTTAAAGGAATCAAACACGTATATCATGCTGCAGCCAGGGTCTCGTTCAATCCCGGTGAATCTGAGCTAATGCTTCGGGTAAATACTGAGGGAACTGCCAACCTTATGAATGCATGCCTGCAGGCTGGAATAGAAAAGGTTTGTTATGTGAGTTCAGTTTCCTCCCTTGGCAAGAAGCTTGAAAGCAAAATTATTGACGAGAACGTGGAATGGCAACCTGATGATTACCGTTCTGCGTATTCATACAGCAAGTTCAGAGCTGAAATGGAAGTGTGGCGCGCATCCAAGGAAGGACTTCCTGTCGTAATAGTTAATCCTGCAGTAGTAATAGGCCCTGTAAACTGGAAACGAAGCAGCGGACGTCTATTCTACTCAGTACAAAAGGGAATGCCATTCTACACAAACGGGGGAGCAGGATTTGTAGATGTACGTGATGTAGTTCACGCTGCTATAATGCTTATGGAAAGTGACGTAGTCAACGAACGCTACATCCTTAACAGCGAGAACTTAACATACAGGGAATTCTTCACCATCGTAGCGCAAGCACTGGGCAAAAGACCTCCTTATATTAAAGCCACACGATGGATCACAGAACTTGGATGGAGAATTAATCTCGTTTTATGCTCCATTGCAGGAAAGGCTCCGGCAATTACAAAGGACACTGCCCGCACTGCACATTCAGAATCATACTACTCTGCGGAGAAATTTTCCAAGCAGTTTGACTATCACTTCCTACCGATAACTGAAGCCGTTGAAAATGCGGCAAGATGGTTTAGACAGCAGTAGGAATAGCTATCTGTAAACAAACACCAGCTCTGGGGCTCCCTTGTTCTTGCGTCTCTTCAGAAACTTAAATCCTAGCTTGCCAGCCAGAGCAAGCGAAGCTTTGTTTTCAGGATCAGACACCAGTCTGAGACGTGATTGCTTTTCAGTATCCAATGCATTAACAAAGGCTCGCACTGAACTAACAGCATATCCTTTACCTTGGAAGGCAGGATTGAAATGATATCCAAGATAGTAGTACAGACGCTTTCTCTCAATGGTGATCACCCCGATCATCTTGTCATCGGGGTGTAACCTGACACCATACTCCTGTATGCGGCTTTTATCAGTCTGTCTCAAGAGACGTGACATATCTGCATCCAGGTCATCCCTTGTTATTGGTTGAAAATCATCATATTTGGCAACCTCCGGGTTGCCAAATATCTCAAGATAAGCATCGGCATCGTCAATGCTAATGTCTTGCACACTAAGATCCCCGGCATTTATCTTCATAACCTGCTTTATACCAAATAATGTGTCCGGTATAACCAAACTGTAATCCTATATTAAAGGCTCAGATATTCAAGGCCAATATCCCTTTTGCGGAAGGCTCCTTTTATATCAACAAAAAGTCCGTTTTCAACGCAAAGGTTTCTGAGCTCTTCATCGCTTATCTTCATAAACTCGTTGTGGTTGACGGCAACCACAACAGCATGATATTTACCTGTAGGTGCATCAACGAGTCCAAAGCCATACTCCTTTAAAAGTTCCTTAGAAGATGCATGCGGGTCCACCACTTCAACATTGACACTAAAGGATTTCAGCTCATATACCATATCGGCAACTTTTGAATTGCGTATATCACTTACATTTTCCTTAAACGTAGCTCCCATCACAAGTACCCTTGAACCATTGATAGCATGACCTGCAGAAATCAGGCGCTTTACTATCTGATTAGCAATATAAGACGCCATGTCGTCATTAATCATGCGTCCTCCATTAATAATCCTTGAGTGAATGCCTAGTTCGTTAGCCTTGTAAGTCAGGTAATAAGGATCCACACCTATACAGTGTCCACCAACAAGACCTGGAGAAAACTTAAGGAAATTCCACTTCGTACCGGCAGCCTCAAGCACCTCGTAAGTATTTATATTAAGCTTGTTGAATATCAGTGATAGTTCGTTCATTAACGCGATGTTGACATCACGCTGAGTGTTTTCTATAATCTTGGCAGCCTCAGCAACCTTTATGGAGCTAGCCTCATAGATACCTGCCCTTATGATCGCTCCATAGACCTTTGATATTTCCTTTAGAGACTCATCATCGCAACCGGAGACAATCTTCAATATTTTGGTAAGTGTATGCTCTTTATCACCTGGATTGATCCGTTCTGGTGAATAACCAACCTTGAAATCGGCATTGAACTTCAACCCGGATTCTCCCTCAAGGATAGGGACGCAGTCTTCCTCGGTACATCCAGGATATACTGTTGATTCAAACACAACGTAGTCACCCTTCTTCAGAGCCTTACCAACTGATGTGGTAGCACCTAGCAAAGGTTTAAGATCTGGCAGTTTGTGTTCATTGATTGGAGTAGGTACCGCAACAATATGGAAACTTGCCTTGGCCAAATCTGCAGGATTGCTAGTAAACTCGATATCACAACCTTCAAATGCTGAGGCATCCAACTCGTTGCTAGGATCTAAATGCTTACGCATAAGCTCGACCCTTTCGCTGTTCAAATCAAAACCTATTACCTTCATTTTACGCGCAAACTCAAGCGCAATTGGAAGTCCTACATATCCAAGACCGGTTACGGACAATACTGCCTTTTTATCAATTAACTGCTGAAACATAATCTCCTTATTGTTTTATGAGGGGCAAGTTACAAAATTGCCTTTACTAAGATTGAAAATAAGAATCATGCTTTGATGAACGTCATAAATCGTTATATACACCAAGCTCTTTGATGCGGTCAAGCAAAGAAACAAAGTAGATATCTTCCTTGTTCAGTGAGTCCTTAACGACCTCCATGGCAAAAGGGCTCATGTTCTTAAGGTTGATCACAACCTGTGAATATGGCCTGCTACTTATGTACAGATACTTCCACCTTATTGAATCCGTACCTTCAGCACTAAACATATAATACCTGCTTCCCAACTTTGACCATAGGTGACCTGACTGCTCTTTCTTTAAGAAACCTAGTCGCTTACCATCTCCGTAGGTGCCCTTGTTGGTGTGAACAAAATTCCACAGAATATAAAACTGGGCTCTCCTGTGAAAGGGAACCTTTACGGTCCCTTTGGGAAATTCCCAGAAATATCCTTCCTTAGATTCCTTAAGTACACTGTTTTCAAACCGATAAAGAATACCTGAAGGCATCTTCCTATAGTCAAAATAAAACTCAGGACTATAGCTCTCCATACCATAGGCAGCAGAGGAATCCACCCTTATTCCATTTTGTTTAAGAGCAGCTGCGATTTTACCAAAGGGTTCAATCCTGTATCCGCCGGCCCGGAACACCCTGACTTTGTAGTCAGGGATAGTTTTCCGGACTAATTCCTCAAGGAGGATGCGGCTCTGTGTGATACAACCGGTAATAGTATTTATATCAGTCTCATCTTCCTCATCCCAGAGGCGATGTATTGTAAAACGATTGTATGAAAAGCGCCACTTATTGTTCTCCCACCTGGCATCCAACCAGTGCGGATGAATGTTCATCTGAATATCATGGCCTCTTTTCAGTAAAACAGAAACCTGCTTCTCAATCAGTTCACGGTCAAAACGAAGATCTGGAACTTCACGTTCCAGCTCCTTCAACCTGTAATAATGTAAAACGTCGACAAAGACCGTCATTTTTGACCCACTTGGCTCCAATATTTCCATCAAGTGGTTCAAGGGTCGAATCATACAGTTCTCAACAGTGCCTGCATCATCCCCATAAAACAACTCATAGTCAACCGATAGCAATAGAGGCTTCATAAGCATAAAATTATGCATATTTCGTCATAATAGTCAGCTTAAATTCGTCAAACTTCTAATTTTTGAAGAAAGCCTCTTACAATCCAAATTCCTTCTTTATTGAGTCAACATAATCAAGTTTCTCCCAGGTAAAGAATTCAACCTCTTTCTTTGCCTCCTTGCCTTTATCATTGAAGGTCACGACCTCCTTATAAGGTTTGCGTCCCATGTGACCATAGGCTGCAGTGGCTTCAAAGATTGGATTCTTCAATCCCAGGCGACGTATTATCATACCAGGACGAAGATCAAAGATTTTTTGAATGCGGGCTGCGATTTCCCCATCACTCAACTTAACTTTTGAAGTTTCATAGGTATTTACATAAACACCTACAGGTTGAGCCACACCAATCGCATAAGCTATCTGAACAAGCATTTCGTCTGCCACCCCTGCTGCCACCATATTCTTAGCAATATGACGTGCTGCATATGCAGCTGAACGATCCACCTTAGAGCTATCCTTACCTGAAAAGGCTCCCCCGCCGTGAGCACCTTTACCGCCATAAGTATCCACAATTATCTTGCGACCCGTAAGTCCGGTATCACCATGAGGGCCACCAATTACAAACTTGCCTGTAGGATTGACATGAAGAATGAAATCCCTGAAAAGACCTGCAATTGATGAGTTAAGTTTTTTAATTACCCTTGGGATCAGAATATTCTGCACATCTTCTTTGATCTTTGCAAGCATCCTCACCTCATCATTATCAAAAGAATCGTGCTGAGTAGAAACTACAATAGTATGAACCCTTAAAGGCTTATTATCATCTGAATACTCCAATGTGACCTGTGACTTGGAGTCGGGTCTCAGATAGGTCATATCCTTACCTTCACGACGAATGTCTGCCAGTTCGAGAAGCAACAGATGTGACAGATGAAGCGCAAGCGGCATATAGTCCTCAGTGTCTTTGCAAGCATAGCCAAACATCATACCCTGGTCACCGGCTCCCTGATTCTCTTCCGAGTCGCGGTCTACACCCCTGTTGATGTCTTCTGACTGTTCATGAATTACAGAAATAACACCACATGAGCCGGCATCAAACTTATACTCCGACTTGTTGTAACCTATACGCTCAATTACGCGCCTTACAACCTTTTGTACCGGTACATAGCCACTTGTTTTTATTTCGCCTCCAACCACTACCAAACCGGTTGTAACAAACGTTTCGCATGCCACACGTGAATCCGGATCCTGGCGAAGCAGTTCATCAAGTATTGCATCTGAAATCTGATCAGCTACTTTGTCCGGATGTCCTTCCGAAACAGACTCTGAAGTAAATAAATATCCCATAACGAAAATACATTATAGCCTTTTGGCCTGAAGGCCAAAAGCACGGTTAAACAAATTCTTCCAAGGGATTTATAAGTCGACAAACAAAAAGATGCGTTTTAGCATTTTTTTTGAGTGGTTGCAATCGGCCAAATCCCTCCACTTTAGTTACAGACAAAGGAACGAAAAAAAATTAAATTAACAGAGCTTGAAATCATAAATATGTTAAGCTTATGTCGATGTCCAGCGCGTTTTTCTCTACTATTGAGCTTTACAACTGCTTAACCCTGATGCAGCACCACTGTCGAGAATAAACTCAGTGTCCTTATGCTTTTTCAAAAAGGAAGCAGGAACGTCTGTACCCACAGGTCCTTCAATAGCCCTGGCAAGTATCCCAGCCTTCTTCTCTCCCCATCCAAGTAAAAACACCTTCCTGGCTTCCATAATTGTCTTTACGCCCATGGTTAAAGCCTGCCTTGGCACAAACTCAGCACCTCCAAAATCACCTGCTGCATCTTTTATTGTCATCGGATTTAGTGTGACAAGACGAGTAATATCATCAAGCTGAGATCCAGGCTCATTAAAGCCAATATGACCAGCTCGACCTATTCCAAGTATCTGGATATCAATACCTCCTGCTTCTCTTATCATCCTTTCATACCCATCGCAATATTCACCAATTAGTTGTTCAGCTAAAGTGCCTACAGGAATATGAACATTTGCCTTGTCAATATCTATATGTGAAAATAGATTCCTGAACATAAAGCTGTGATAGCTGTTTGGATCCTCAGGGGATATAGGATAATACTCATCAAGATTGAAACTTATTACATTTTTAAAACTCAACCCTTCTTCCTGGTGAAGCCTTATAAGTTCCCTATATAAAGGAATTGGGGTGTTGCCAGTAGCTAGTCCCAATACTGTGGAATGTCCTTCACTGTTTCTCTTACGAATAAAATCAGCAACTTTGGCAGCTACATATTTTGCACCCTCTTCCGGTGCTTCGAAAATTTGTGTAGCAACCTTTGTTTGCTGCCAGATAATAGTTTGATTCTCCATGTCAATCAATGTTTTAGGTTATGTCCGATCTAATGTTTGCTAAAATGAGACAAATAAAATAACAAAGGTATGTGACTAACAGTAATGGTGTAATCAATCTGCCGGAATTTTTGACCAACTGCATAAAAGTTTCATAGACTAGCCGATAGGTAAAAATCAACTTTTTTGTTTCTTAAATTTGGAAGAAAACAAATTTGATATATCTTTGCATCCGCAATTGAAAAGCGATTTTTTATTGTATCCATTATTGGTCCCTTCGTCTAGGGGTTAGGACGCCAGATTTTCATTCTGGAAACAGGGGTTCGATTCCCCTAGGGACTACAGGTAAAAACAATTAGAACTTTATTTATACAACTGAGATGGCAAATCATCAATCATCAAAGAAGAGGATCAGGCAGACCCTTACCCGTAACTTGAGGAACAGGTATTACGCAAAGACTACACGTAATGCTATCAAGGTTCTGCGTCTGACCACGGAGAAAGCTGCTGCATCAGAGCTTTACCCGAAAGTGGCGTCCATGATTGACAAATTGGCTAAGAAGAATATTATTCACAAGAATAAGGCTGCAAACCTAAAGTCCAGTTTGGCAAACCATATTAATTCTCTGGCTTAATCGTCCGAGAAACCGGTCCCTTCGTCTAGGGGTTAGGACGCCAGATTTTCATTCTGGAAACAGGGGTTCGATTCCCCTAGGGACTACAAAACAGGCTGTCTTTTAAAGACGGCCTTTCTTGTTTTCAACTATCCCAATTTCCTCTACTGCAGCAATGAGCTGCCCTTTCATCGTATTCTTAATACTCCGCGGTTTGTTCCCTTTGTCATCATCTACATAAGAGCCGACCATATCCCCATTGCCAAATATCTGCAAATTTATTAGCTTGAATGGCAAAACTTTAACCATGGCTCAATACACGAAACTAACTATTAAGGAACTTGCCGTGGAAGACCGTCCACGCGAAAAGCTGCTTAACAAAGGGATAGCCTCCCTTTCTGATGCTGAACTGCTTGCAATACTCATTGGATCAGGAAGCCGGAAGGAATCAGCAGTGGACCTGGCAAGAAAGATAATGGCCGAATATAACAATAACCTGAATGAACTAGGGAAGGTCGAGGTAAACGAACTAACCGGCAGTTTCCATGGCATTGGCAAAGCAAAGGCAGTTTCTATAATTGCTGCTATGGAACTCGGTCGCAGGAGAAGACTCGAAGAGTCGCTCGAAAAACCATTTATCAGGAGCAGTACTGATGCCTTCAACATAATGAACCCCATAATCGGAGACCTGCCTCATGAAGAGTTCTGGATTCTGATGCTAAGCAGATCTAACAGACTGATTCACCAGTACAACCTGAGTAAGGGAGGAATGACCGGAACCGTTATAGACGTAAGAATGGTTATGAAACGGGCTCTTGAAACCAGAGCTTCATCACTGATTCTGGTACATAACCACCCCTCAGGTAATACAAGGCCTAGCGACGCAGATACTAAGATAACAGAGAAACTCAGAGATGCTGCCAAAATCATGGATGTTCCTGTTATAGACCACATCATTGTCACGGATAATTCCTACTTTAGCTTTGCTGACGAAAACATGATATAGTCAGAGAGACAATTGATGGAACTAATATTTCTAAACAATAAGGAGATAGACAGGGTACTTTGGGACAAGGGGATTAGTTCCTCCCTCAATCCTATGGTCTTTGCCGAAAGTTGGTATCTTGACATTTGTTCTCCGGGTTGGTCCGCCATAGTCGACGTCGACTATGACCTTCTTTTCCCGGTCCCTTTGAATAGATCCGTTGTTCTGCCACTAGTAATGCAACCTCTATTTATCCAGCAACTAGGCATTTTTTCCAAACATATCCCAGACCCAGTTGTACTAAAGAATGTGCTGCACCTACTTCCTTATCCAGTTGGGAACCTCAACGGAAACTCTTCTATGTTGGTTGGTTTTACCAAGCAGTTCACTGAGGGCCTACATAATTTTCCAACGAAATGCTCTATTAAAGGCTTTATTTCGATTGCCAGAACATCCGTCAGCCAAAAGGGAAACTGCATTCTTTCGCTTACAAGCTCCTATAAACAGTTGGCAGAAAACTACTCGGATAATTGCAGGCGCAATCTGAAAACATCCCAACTGCGATCATCTAGTATTGAGACATGCAGTTCATCAAAGCAATTCATTGATTTCACAAAAAAACACCTTAACTACAGCACCTCTGGCAAGGCTTTGAATATACTAAAGGAGCTTGTCAATGGAGCACTACAGCGTAATTGCGGGTTTATTATTTCATGTAACAATAACGATGGAGAGCCACTGGCAATGGCCTTCTTTCTCAATAAGTACGGGCTTTTGACCTTTCTTTCAGGCACCTCATCCCAGCAGGGCTTTGAACATAGAAGCATGTTTTCAATCATAGACCATGTAATCAGGAAATATGCAGGAACCGATGTTGTTCTTGATTTTGAAGGCTCAAATATATCAGGAGTCAAACGTTTTTACGAAGGCTTCGGAGCCCATATTGAGTATTACCCGACCTATGAAAACAGGTTACTCCTGAAAATATGGGAACTACTTAGGCGAGTAAAAAGAATATCACAAATAACCAGTTGACCACCAAAATTTTGATATTTCAAACTAACTTTGCAACAAAAACCGATGAAGATCAACATAATTAACAAACCTGCATCGATTTTCAACCAGTTCATAGCTGAAATAAGAGATAGGGACATCCAGTCCGATCCCATGCGCTTTCGCCGCAATCTTGAACGTATTGGTGAAATCTTCGCTTATGAGGTAAGTAAGGTCCTTAACTACAAAGAGAAGGACATCCAAACCCCACTTGGAATAGCAAAAGAATCTGTTCTGGATGACAAAGTCGTTATTGCGTCAATCCTCCGTGCCGGAATTCCTTTACACAACGGCATCCTCAACATCTTCGACCGTAGTGAGAACGCATTTGTTTCAGCCTATAGGAAGTATGACGAGGCAGGAAAGTTTGAGATTCACATAGAATACATTTCATCTCCCGACCTTAATGACAAGACTGTTATACTTGCAGACCCAATGCTTGCAACAGGAGCATCGCTCGAGTTAGCATACAAGGCTCTGCTTTCAAAGGGTAGCCCGTCTCATGTGCATATTGTCAGCATAATTGCCAGTCAGGCAGGAGTGGATTACATAAGCAACGCGATGGGTAGAGAGCCTGTCACCCTGTGGCTTGCAGCCGTTGATGAGGAACTGAATGCTAAATCCTACATTGTTCCCGGTTTGGGTGATGCTGGAGACCTTGCCTATGGCTCCAAACTCTGAGAACAGAGTTTGACCATACCCTCATCTTCACAGTCCTGTAACAGTTCGCCGACTGTTTTTTCAAGTACCGGATGATACCATCCGGTCCAAAGTTCATTTAGCGGCATTAATGTAAAACGGCGAAGGTGAAGACGAGGATGGGGAACTTTTAAAGTATCTGAGTCAATTACAAAATCCTCAACAAAAAGGATATCAATATCTATTGGCCGGGAGGCATAACCGTTGCCTTCCGGCCTTTTTCGTCCAAGCTCTGTCTCTATTCCCAAAAGTATTTCAAGCAGAGTTTCTGGTTCCAATGCAGTCTCAAGCTCCACCACACAATTGAGGAAATTCCTCTCGGCTTCAAACCCCCAAGGGATGCTTTCATACAAGGATGAAACAACAACAATCCGACCGGCCTTCCTTTCAACTATCTCAATAGCCTTTCGAAAAAAGTGAGGAGTGTCTCCTTCATTTCCACCAAGTAGAATCAATACTCGCATAACTATCAAAAATTTACAGGCTACCAACTAAAATTTACAGGCTATCAAATTGATTTAATTCATTTTTGTACCTTAGCATTCCAAAACTCAAAATTATAAAGAAATTATGAATAAGTTTTTTAAGTATTTACTCGCAGTCATCGCAGGAGGCCTGGTATCTTCATTCTTTATAACCATGGGCTTCTTCCTAATCATTGGCAGCCTGGCTTCTTCTTCAAGTCAGGAGGTCAAAGTAAAGGACAACTCAATCCTTTTATTGGATCTAAACGGAGAGATTACCGAACGTAAAAGTGACGACCTGTTTGGAGATTTAATTTCAGAGCTGGCTGGACAAGATGCATCAGTCGGACTTAATCAAATCCTTAAAGCTATCAAAAAGGCAAAGGATGATGATCGCATCAAAGGAATCTACATGGAAAGTGGAATGCCAAGTACCGGTTATGCCACAATAGAAGAAATCAGAAACGCACTGTTGGATTTCCGTTCCTCAGGTAAATTTATTTACAGCTACAATTCAACTTATACACAAAAAGGTTACTATCTGGCTACTGCAGCTGACAAGGTCTATCTTAATCCTGAAGGAATGCTTGACTTTCAGGGTATAGCAGGCTCCTACACCTTTTACAAAGGATTACTTGAAAAACTTGGGCTTGAAATACAGGTATTCAAACACGGGGAGTTTAAATCTGCAGTTGAACCTTACATTCTTGACAAGATGAGCGATGCAGCTCGCCTTCAGGCTGAAGTTTACCTTAACTCGATGTGGAATCATATCCTGAAATCAATTTCTACAAGCCGCGGTCTTTCTGTTGAGGATCTTAACAAAGCAGCATCTGCACTACCGGCTATGACTCCGGCAGATGAACTTTTGGCAAACAAACTTATCGACGCACTCAAGTACAAGGATGAAGTTTTAAGTGAACTAAAAGAGCTTACAGACACCGAAGAAAAAGATGATCTAAATGCAATTGGCATCAGTGCATACAGCTCCGTTTACCTGCCTAGTGAGAAGAAAAAAGGTCTTGAGAAGAACAAGATCGCCATTATCTATGCTGAAGGAGCAATTGACGACGCAGCTTCAACAGGTGGAATAGACTCAGAAAAACTTTCACGCACTATCCGTGAAGCCCGTCGCGACAGTAGTATCAAGGCTATAGTTCTTAGAGTAAATTCACCCGGTGGATCAGGTCTAGGTTCTGAAATTATATGGCGAGAAGTAAAACTTGCCAAAGAAACAAAACCATTTGTCGTTTCAATGGGTGACTATGCCGCATCTGGCGGTTATTATATTGCCTGTGCTGCTGACACAATTATAGCACATCCTACTACTCTAACAGGAAGTATCGGAGTATTCAGCGTAATACCTAATGCTCAGAAACTACTCAACAAGGTCGGTATCACAACTGACAGAGTTGTAACCAACCAATTTGCCGACTTCCCGTCCTTGGACCGTCAGTTTTCTGCTGATGAAAAGAGGATAATGCAAGCATATATCGAACGCTTCTATGATGTCTTCCTTACCCGTTGCTCTGATGGCAGACAAGTTGAAAAGGAAGCAATAGCCAAGATTGGGGAAGGACGTGTCTGGAGCGGTGAAAATGCTATTGATATCAACCTGGTTGACAAACTAGGCGGGATTGATGATGCCGTAGCCGTTGCAGCAAATATGGCCGGAATAGATAGCTACAGAGTAGTTGAACTGCCTGAGGAATTATCTGCTATTGACCAAATAATGCAAAGCTTCTCCGGGAATGCAATGGCCCGATATATTGAGACCTTCCTTGGAGAAGAATACAAAATCCTGAAATCTGTAAAGGCCCTTGAAAATGCGTACCCAATACAGGCCAGGATACCCTATGATATTTCAGTTAACTAATAGCTAGAGTCTTATTACATTGGGAACAGAGCAATCTGTTCCCAATTCATTTTTCTGCCATGCGATTGTTTCGGTTGTTTTTGTTCCCTTTTTCACTTGTCTATTGTGCTGTAAGCACGATCCGAAACAAGCTTTTCGATTTGGAAATACTCAAGTCTCAGTCTTACAACCTTCCTTTAATTTCTATAGGCAACATCACAGTTGGAGGAACCGGTAAGACTCCTGTTACCGAACTGCTGTTACACACACTGGGTGATAAATACAAGTGTGCCACCTTGTCAAGAGGTTACGGACGAAAAACCCATGGAGTGATTCTGGCAGGAGAAACAGATAACTGCAATACTATTGGCGATGAGCCAATGCAGATGAAACTCAAGTTCCCCGGCATCACAATAGCCGTGGCTGAAAAAAGAGTGGAGGGCATGGCGAGACTACTTGGTCTTGACGAAAAACCCGAAGTCGTCCTTCTTGACGATGCTTACCAGCACAGATATGTAAAACCAGGCCTCTCAATTCTTGTAATTGACTACCACAGACCACCATGGGCGGATTTCTGCCTTCCAACTGGAAATCTTAGGGAGCCAATATCGGGACTCAAACGTGCCGATATAATCCTGGTAAACAAATGTCCTGACAACCTGAATAAAGTAGAGGCTGACCACCTACGTAAAAAGCTTAAGCCTGCATCTCACCAGCAGGTGTTTTTCAGTGCTATACAATATGAAGAGCCCCATTGTTTGGGAAATACCAACAATAAGCTTAGCTTTAGGGATAAACTGGCTGACAATGGGGATGTATTGGTAGCAGTGGCTGGAATTGGCAATCCTCTGCCTTTTTTTGAAAGTCTCAGACAATATCGTGTACCTTTGAAGACCCTTAGCTTTAGAGATCATCACAACTTTGACCAAACCGATCTTCAAAAGATAGCAGAAGAAGGAAGTGGCAAAACAACAAGGCGACCAGAGGTTGTCACGACAGAAAAAGATGCCGTTCGCATGTTCTCTGCCGGACTTTTACCAGAGTCACTAAAAGAGCGCCTGTGGTATATTCCAATAAGGATAAGAATTTTGTTCGATCAACAGGAAATATTTGAAAAGATAATTACAGATTATGTTGAAAGCCATAAATGAAACTGCCGATTTTCTTAAGTCGTTGCAGACATTGAATCCCGAAATAGGGATAATCCTTGGCACCGGTCTTGGTGGACTGGTCAAGGAAATTGATATAGATACAAGCATATCTTACAGCAAGATTCCCAATTTCCCTGTATCTACAGTGGAAGGGCATCAGGGACGCCTAATCTTTGGCCGTATTAAAGGCAAGCCGGTAATGGCCATGCAGGGACGCTTTCATTACTATGAAGGATACAATATGCAACAGGTAACCTTTCCTGTAAGAGTAATGAAACAAATGGGAATAAAGACTCTCGTTGTATCAAATGCTTCCGGAGGGCTGAACCCCTCATTCAAAGTTGGTGACCTTATGATTATTGATGACCACATAAATATGTTTGGTAACAATCCTCTTATAGGTCCTAACCTTGCAGAGACGGGGCCACGCTTCCCTGATATGAGTGAGCCATACAGCAAAGAACTTATTGCAAGGGTTCATGATATTGCTGTTAAGGAAGGTATTGAAGTAAAACAGGGGGTATATGTGGGAACTGCAGGTCCTACATTCGAGACTCCTGCTGAGTACAGATTCTTCAGAATCATTGGAGGAGATGCAGTAGGAATGTCAACAGTTCCGGAAGTAATCGCTGCCCGTCACAGTGGCCTTACCTGCTTTGGTATCTCAATAATCACAGATTCAGGAGTGCCAGGCCAGATTGTTGAGGTATCTCACGAGGAAGTACAAAAGGTTGCCTCAGAAGCAGAACCCAAGATGACCAAGCTTATCGCCGAACTTTTAGGCACTCTTTGAAATGTAAAACCAAGCAGATAAGTGTTCCTGCTCTGCTTCATGATAATACAAAGCTCCAACCTGAGACCAATACTGGTATCAGGTTGGAGCTTTTACTTTTCTTACAAACTATCAATCCTTAAAACAGTAATCACACCAAACGGCGATTCTTACTTTTTCGGACTGATACCAAGAACAACAGCCTTTTTACCTTCATAGGCCGCTCCACCTTCAGGGTGAAAACTACGGATAAAAACAATATAAACGCCGGCCGGAGCCAATGCTCCATTATCCTTTGTTCCGTCCCAGTAACATCTACCATCAACCGAAACTGGCACATTGTTAAGAAGATTGCGTACAAGCTGTCCGGCTCTATCATAGATTCTGATGGTACAGAGGTAACCAGGCTTATTATACTTATATCTGATAAATAAAAGATCATCCACACCATCACCATCAGGGGTGAAGATCTCAGGTTCTGTGTACACAGCTTCATCCTCCCCTTCATCCGGAATCTTTGTCTGCGAATTCCTTTTCCCCGGAGTTGCATACCTATGTTCGGCAGATGCAGAGTGCCAGTTATACCTATTATTGCTCTCCCCAAAAAGATCTATCCTCTCAAGTGATACTCCTTTGGTAGACCTAAGCAAGGTCATATGAAACTCATCACTATAGCCGAAGGCATCAATGGGTTGAGCCCTGTTATTAGTCAAAAGCACAGTGCCTCCGGCATTGGCAAAGTTCGGCATGCCTTCAGGTTCAACTACCTCTGCATTATCTTCAATGTCATAATAATCAAGAAGCCATAACTTGTCTACAGTAATGACCAAATAAGCTCCAGGCATAAATGCCCTTCTGTACTGGCCAAGTTTAAAAAGTTTCTCGGGCACACCAGCCGCATCGCCTCTGGAAATGTAGAGCAATGAAAGATCAATTAGTTTTTGCGAACGGTTGTACAACTCCACAAAGTCACTTCCACCTTCCGGGGGCTCATAAAGGAGTTCATTAATCACCACATCCCCTGCCTCTGCATGCAGTGGAATGCCAAACAGCACATAAGGCTGCCCATGTAAAAGGTTTCCACTAAGATCCTTAGGCAGTTCTCCAAAATCCAGCCTGAAAGCTCTATTTTCAGGCATTGCTTCAGCAAAAGTTAAGCGCAGCTCATTATAGAATACTCCTTGTAGCTTTATATCTGCAACTTCGGGAGGAGCAGTTACCAACTGCAGTGCTGTAATGGCCATATCTCTAACAAAAGTGCTGTCTATCGGCTCGGAAAAGACCAGAACAAGAACAGAATCGCTTTCAAGATAGTAAGACAAAAGTGATGGAGACTTAGAATCCGGAAAATGCCCGTCTATCGAGTTTGCATAGCCAGGGGTCCCCCCTGATAGATCAACAGAAAAGCCCCAGTTTGCCTGATCCCCTGATACATTATCAGGATCTCTGATCTCAAGAGACCAGCCACCATCCTTCTTAAACCCTTCACTACCATAATCCCTGTTATATTGCAAGGCACAAACCATGGCTCCAAAACTATCCCTTAGTACCAGCAGTCCTCCACCATCAGGCAGTGAGGACCACGATAAAGCCTCAAAAACATTATCTACAAAGTTCCACTCAGATCCTTTACCCGGAGGTATCACAAGTAAATAATCACCCGGAAAAAGCAGGTGTTTGCCGAGCGCAATACTGCCAGACGAAGCTTCCACTATACACCCAGCAAGGTTGACTACCTCATCACCTCTGTTAAAAAGCTCTATATACTCATTAACAGGAAGCCCAACAGCAGGTGATGGATCAGCCATCACCTCAGTTATTACAATATCATGTAGCCTGCCCATATATGGCGATGGCTCAGGTGGAAGAGTATCGGTAAAGGCTTCACCGCACACATTCAGAATCTCATACCAGAAAAGATTGCTTCGAGTAGCCGTATAGACTGACGCTATGCCAAGGCACTGCGATTCAAAGCCCTCAATAATAGCACGACCTTCCTCACGATAACCCTCTCCCAGATCTGTTTCCAAGATCGTTACACCACCTCTATATCTTGTAACCCTAATATCAGCTGAAGGTGCCGAGTTATCCAGTATCTTCTCCATGCCGGCAATAAGCTGTTCCTTCTTACCATCCTTGACCCGCCACAATGAGATATTATCTGCAGTGGAACCAATGACGAGGTACAGACCATTTTGGACCTCATCCCTGGAAGAAGCGTCCATAGCAAGCCAAACCTGAGAATAGTTGGAAGACGAAGGGTTGAAACCGAAACTAAAGTGCAGCTCCCATCTGGCATCTTCAATGGCATCTAGCCTGGTGTAAATCCATGATGCACCAGCTTCTGCCGGGGCATCCAGCCTGAAGCTCTGATTACCAGGTTCAAAAATATAGCGATCAGTGTCACCAAGCCATTCGGTCGCAGAAAGGATGTTACCATGACATACGTCATCTTTGCTTTGGGCATTAAGATTTAAGCAACTGATCAAAAAGAGGGGAAAAACTTTCAACATCGGCTAGCGGTTATGGTTATAAATACTTACATTTGTTGCTCTTGGCTTACCTGATCGTAAGCAATTACAACGAAAATTTAAGCAATTTTTTAGTTGATGTAAACCTAAATTAGTTTGACAGAAAATGAGAGCAGCAATTGTAGGAGCTAGTGGAGCGGTAGGACAGGAATTCCTCCGCGTTTTGGAAGAAAGAAACTTCCCCTTGGACGAGTTAGTATTATTTGGTTCAGCCCGTAGTGCAGGGAAAAAATACACATTCAAGGGTAAGGGACTGACCGTTAAGGAGCTCAAACACAATGACGACTTTAAAGGTATAGACATAGTCTGGACCTCTGCCGGGGCATCAACATCAAAAGAGTTTGAAAAGACGTTTACAAAATACGGTGCAGTAATGATAGACAACTCAAGTGCATTCCGTATGGACAATGACGTGCCCCTTATTGTACCAGAGGTAAATGCAGAGCAATGCAGGAACCTTCCCCGCAACGTAATTGCAAACCCCAACTGTACTACTATTCAGCTTGTAGTTGCACTGAAAGCTATTGAAGACATTGCACATATCAAGAAGGTACATGTTGCCACATATCAGGCAGCTAGCGGCGCAGGTGCTGCAGCAATGGATGAACTTGTGGAACAAACTGCACAGCTTGTAAAGGGAGAAGAACCCACAGTTAATAAATTCAAGTACCAGCTTGCAATGAACCTTATTCCTCAGGTTGATGTATTTACCGACAACGGTTACACAAAGGAGGAAATGAAGATGTATAATGAGTCACGCAAGATAATGGGTACTGATATCGAAGTAAGCGCAACTTGTATTAGGGTACCTGTAATGCGTGCACATTCAGAGGCAACCTGGATTGAAACAGATCGCCCTATAAGCCTTGAAGAGGCTCGTGAGGCATTCTCAAAAGCCAAAGGTGTAATCGTTATTGATGATAATGCCAATAGCCAGTACCCCATGCCTCTGTTCCTTGCAGGACGTGACGAGGTATTTGTAGGTCGTATCCGTAAGGATCTTACAAATCCCAACGGACTGACATTCTGGACTGTTTCTGACCAGATCAAGAAGGGAGCTGCCCTTAATGCTGTTCAAATAGCAGAGTATATGCTTGAAGTGGGTCTGATTAAGTAGGCTATTTTATAAGCTCGTCCTATCGGTGATGATCATTTAGCACCTGAAATCCCGTTAGGTTTCAGGGCTGTCAGAATATAAAAAGAGGTTGCCATAAAAGCAGGGCAGCCTCTTTTTTTGTACCTTTCGGCTTGAATAATTAAACAAAACGGTATGCTGTCTGATTTGGAAATTGCTCAAAGCGCGAAAATTAAAAATATCAGGGAGATTGCAGGCAAACTTGGAATTCCTGAATTAATTCTGGAATCTTATGGCCACTACAAAGCCAAACTCCCCCTTTCTCTTATCGATCCTGAAAAAATCCCCGGAAAGAAACTTATCCTTGTTTCAGCCATCTCTCCTACTCCTGCAGGCGAGGGAAAGACAACTGTTTCCATAGGCCTTTGCGAGGGATTAAACCTGATAGGTAAAAAGACCACTGTTGTTCTCCGCGAACCCAGTCTGGGACCCGTATTTGGCATCAAGGGAGGGGCTGCCGGCGGAGGCTATTCGCAGGTAGTTCCTATGGAGGATATCAACCTCCACTTCACTGGAGACTTTCCTGCAATTGAAAAAGCAAACAACCTGCTGGCCGCACTTATAGACAACAATATCCAAAACAAGAATAGTACCCTTGGAATTGACCCAAGAACCGTACACTGGAAAAGGGTGATGGATATGAACGATCGTGCCCTTAGACATATTATTATCGGCCTTGGGGGCACCACCTCAGGTGTGCCAAGGGAAACCGGATTTGACATTACGGCAGCATCTGAGATCATGGCAATCCTGTGCCTCAGTGAAAACTTTGACGACCTGAAACACAGGATGGGTAATATTTTTGTTGGCTTCACCTATGACAAGATTCCTGTCTTTGCCCGTGACCTTAAGGCTGAAGGGGCTATGGCAGCACTGCTTAAAGATGCAATCAAGCCCAACCTTGTACAAACCCTTGAAGGAAATCCTGCAATCATCCATGGAGGACCATTTGCAAATATTGCTCAGGGAACCAACTCAGTACTGGCTACCAAGATGGGACTGTCTCTGTCAGATTATGTTGTAACTGAAGCTGGTTTTGGATTTGACCTAGGTGCAGAGAAATTCCTCGACATAAAATGTGTATCGGCTGGTTTAAAGCCAGGTGTTGCTGTTCTTGTAGCCACTATCAGAGCACTCAAATACCATGGTGGGGTTAAACTTGACGAAATCAAGAAACCAAATGCCAAGGCAGTAGAGAGCGGACTTGAAAACCTTGAAAAACACATAGAAAACATTCTCAAATTCAATATTTGCCCTGTTGTTGCAATCAACAAATTTACCGACGACACTGCTGAAGAAATAGAAGTTGTAAGAAACCTGTGCAAGAAGCTCGGAATCAGATCAGCCATTATCACAGCCCATGCAGAGGGTGGCAGCGGAGCAGTAGAACTTGCAGAAGCTGTCGTTGAGGTATTAAACGAATGTAAATCGGACTTCAAACCACTCTATGACTGGAGCTGGAGTGTTGAGCGCAAGATCGAAACCATTGCCAAACAAATTTACGGAGCCAATGCCATAGACTATACATCACAGGCCAAAGATGACCTGAAGAAGATCGAAAGCCTTAAACTTGACAAATTGCCTGTTTGCATTGCCAAGACACAGAAATCCCTTTCGGACAATCCCAAGCTGTTGGGACGGCCGGAAAACTTCATTGTAACCGTAAGAGAGATAGAGATTGCAGCAGGAGCAGGATTTATTATTCCAATCACAGGAAATATAATGCGCATGCCTGGTTTGCCAGAATATCCGGCTGCTGAAAAGATTGACATAGATTCAGAAGGCCGGATTAAAGGGCTTTTCTGATCCTATTCATGGTTTGATTACAAGCAATTTTTTAGATCGGCCAGACACCGGAAAGACCTTAGTTTATAAAAAAACAAACCCCCTCTGCTTTGAAAAACTAGAGGGGGTTGTCCTATAATACAAGGAAGCTTAAGAGTCTATTTCTTCAGAGTCGTTATCCTCAGAATCTTCCATCTCAAGTTCCTCAACATTTAGATCTGGAAATAAGAAATCATTGTATGGAAACCTGGTAACATGAATCTTCATTACCTCGCTGTACACGAGATCCCTGAATTCATCAAAGTTATCCTTCTTTAAGGCCGAAATAAACACCGAGGTAGTCTTGTTCATCCAGGTTCCCTTCAGCTCCTCAATTGTAATATTCTCACGTTTTACAGGAGTTAAATCGTCGTCCTCCTTCTCAACATGAGTAAAAGCATCTACCTTATTGAAAACCATAATAACCGGCTTCTCCCGGTCATCAATCTCCCTAAGGGTTGACTCAACAACTTTTATCTGGTCTTCAAATCCGGGGTGAGAAATATCAACAACATGAAGCAGAAGGTCAGCTTCACGAACCTCATCAAGTGTCGACTTAAAAGATTCCACAAGATGGTGAGGCAGTTTTCTTATAAAACCAACAGTGTCGGTAAGCAGGAATGGTAGATTACGAACCACTACCTTCCTAACAGTCGTATCTAGGGTAGCAAACAGCTTGTTCTCAGCAAAAACCTCACTCTTGCTAAGGGTGTTCATCAGAGTTGACTTTCCTACGTTTGTATACCCCACAAGTGCAACCCTTACAAGCTTTCCCCTGTTCTTCCTCTGAGTAGCCATCTGCCTGTCTATCTTCTCCAAATCTTTCTTAAGCTTGGCAATTATGTCACGTATAATACGGCGGTCAGTCTCAAGCTCCTTTTCACCGGGCCCCCTCATGTTGATACCACCACGTTGACGTTCAAGGTGGGTCCACATCCTGGTCAACCTTGGAAGCATATACTGGTACTGAGCCAGTTCGACCTGAGTCTTAGCGTGCGCAGTCCTGGCCCGCATTGCAAATATTATTAGGATCAGACCAGTCCTGTCAACTATTTTTACCTTAAGTACATTTTCTATATTTTTTAGTTGCGAAGGAGAAAGCTCATCATCGAAGATAACAGCCGTTATATCTTCATTCATAAGCAGAAACTCCTTTAGCTCCTGCAGTTTGCCACTGCCCAGATATGTCCTGTTATCAGGTATTGGAAGTGACTGAACATAACGCCTGACAGTTACAGCACCAGCAGTCTCAGCAAGAAACGCAAGTTCATCCAGATGCTCGATGACCATTCCTTCTGAAAGGTCTGGAGTACGCACAGCTGCTAAAATGACTTTTTCAAAATCTTGATCAATGGAAAGTAGTTCACCCATCTGTAAATCAGTTTGCTTAAAATTACTTCAAAAAAATACGACTAGCTCCCTGTTTAAGGAAATTATTGCAATATTATAACCAGCAAAGGTTGTTTCACAAAAAACAGAAGGCTGTTTTTTGTGAAACAGCCTTCTGATAAATTCAATTCATCAATCCTACTACTCAATCTTAAAGTTTACAGGAAGAGTAATAGAAACTTTAACTGCCTTGTTTCTTTGTTTACCAGGTTTCCAGTTTGGCATAGCCTGAACTACACGAAGGGCTTCACGGTCAAGATTAGGGTCCACGCCACGCATTACTCTGGGATTTGTAACAGCACCCTTCTCATTAACTACAAACTCAACGTAAACCCTGCCCTGAACTCTGTTTTCCTTAGCTATAACTGGATACTTAATATTCTCAGCTATAAACTTTTGCATAGCAACTTGACCTCCTGGAAATTCAGGCATTTCCTCAGCAAACACAAAAATTTCATTGCTTTCATCTCTTTCATCCTCAACTATCTGATAGACCTGATTGAAATCAACAGCTGCAGCCTGATCCAACTCTGAATCAAAAATCTCAAGTTCTGCATCAAGTTCTGCATCATTCTCTACTATACTGAGAATGTCAGCAGCGGCCGGTGGTGGAGGCGGTGGAGGCGGTGTGTCATCCTGCCGAGTAATAGGTATAATCTCTTCCTCAACGCTCGCCTCACTATCTGTAACATCAATGTCAACACTGTAATCCGACCAGGTCCATTCAAAAGCAATAAGCACAATAGAAAGAACCACTACAAGCCCGATCTGTGTAAAAACCGCTTTCTTGCTTTCAAGGTTTGCTTTTGGTGATTTCTTAACTTCCATATAAAAACTAAATTTTAAAATAAAAACAGCACATCAAAACAAAAGAGGCTGTTCTACTGACAGCCCTTCTGCAAATTCTTCAATCAGGCTCACTTTTGTTGAAGGACAAAGTTAACAGGAATAATAAATGCTACCTTAACATACATGTTCCTTTGTTTTCCGGGTTTCCACTTAGGTAAAGACTGAACTACACGTAAAGCTTCACGGTCTAGGTGTGTATCAACTCCACGAAATAACTCAACATTTGTAACCTCACCCCTCTCATTAACTACAAACTGTACATACACGCGACCTTGTATTTCATTCTCTTCAGCAATAACAGGATACCTTATGTTGTTTGCTATGTACTTGAAAAGAGCCCCTTCCCCTCCGGGAAATTCAGGCATTTCCTGAACAATTCTAAAAATCTCATCACTCTCCACTCTCGCATCATCATATGTAGCTTGATAAATCTGATTGTAATCAACTGCTGCATCTTCAGTAAAATCGGAGTTCAGGAAATCAAGATCTTCATCTATATCATAGATATCTTCAACAATAGTAAGGATATCAAATGCTTTTGGCACTGCAGGGGTAGGCGTATTATCTTCCTGTCGTGTTATAGGGACAATCTCCTCTTCTACATCTACAAGACCTTCAGCTGCAATAACTTTAGCATTGACTTCTGTCCATGTCCATTCAAAGGCAACAAGCACCAAAGAAAGGACTACTACTAAGCCTATCTCAGTAAAAACTGGTTTCCGCTTTTCAAGATCAGCCTTAGGTGATTTCTTTACTTCTATCATGACGCACAAATTTTAATAGGTTAACTCCTTATGAAACAGGATCCAATCAATATATTTGGGCCTTGATACTAGTAATAATGTACGAAATACAAACCTAAAAGTAAACAAAAACCGAACAAAAAAATCAACTTTCTGTTCAAATCCCTGCACAAAAAGGGGCTGACCTTACGGCAGCCCCTTTTTATTATCTAAAACCTGAAATTCAGGCTTATCGTTGCCTTAGTACAAAGTTTACAGGAACTACGCATGATACCCTTACAGGTGAATTTCTTTGCTTTCCGGGCTTCCATTTAGGCATAGCCTGAATCACACGAAGAGCCTCACGATCCAGGTGAGAGTCAACACCACGCATTACTGTAGCATTTGTAACCTCACCCTTTTGGTTAATTACAAAGCTGACAAAAACACGGCCTTGAATACCGTTTTCTTCAGCAATAACTGGATAACGAATGTTTTCTACAAGATACTTTTGAAGGGCTTCTTGTCCACCTGGAAACTCAGGCATCTCTTCAACAATCATAAAGATCTCGCCTTCATTATCACGTTCTTCCTCAGTTGCAACAACTTGGGTGAAATCGATCATTGCAGTCTCATCCAACTCAGAGTCCATAATCTCCAACTCAATATCAATATCAGCATTGTCGTCAACAATGTTCAGAACATCTGTAACTGCCGGTGGGGGCGGTGGGGGCGGTGGGGTCTCATCCTGACGAGTAATTGGCACAATTTCTTCTTCAACTGCAACCTCATCAGTAGTCTCTTGAAGATCGACATTTACGTCGGTCCATGTCCATTCAAATGCAACAAGAACCAATGATAGGACTACAACAAGGCCGATCTGGGTAAAAATCGGCTTTTTGCTCTCCAAATTGGCCTTTGGTGACTTCTTAACCTCTATCATAATAAAATGGTAATTTGTTTGTTAACTTAACAATACCGGGCTCCCTATTATTTTTCCCTAAAAATTCCTCAGTAAAGAGAGCCTAAAATTAATCTTTATGCAAACATATTACAAGCAATTAAACTTAAAATTAAAGCCAGGGGTGTTTTTTAAAATTTATTAACGAGTGTAAATGTAATCTCCACAAAAGCTCAAAACATAATATAACAAGCATTTATCTGTATTTATATAAAAGTACAGGCCAGACAAATTGCCTCTCAGAATAAATTCACATGAATATCTTGTTACTTATCCCGGAAAAAAATATATTTGCAAGCGCTAAAAAGCATGGGGGCATAGCTCAGTTGGCTAGAGCGTTTGGCTGGCAGCCAAAAGGTCAGGGGTTCGACTCCCCTTGTCTCCACAAAACCAAGAGGCAAAATAAAAAAGCCCGTCAGTCGACGGGCTTTTTTATTTTGCACAAACAAATTCTGCACACAGTTTGTTAGGTAACAACACTGCAGAAGCAATGGAATCCTAATTCCTGTAGTATCCAGATAATAATCCGCTACAAGAACACCAGAAGATGACTGATAATTCAGCAAAAGTCCTTAAGAGCATAAGCCCTGTAAAAATTATTTTGCCAATCGCAATAGGAATTGCTGTAACTGGTTATCTGATGTACAAGGAATATGAGCCCGGATCGCTTAGCCTGCTTACTTTCAACCTTCATACTGCATTTTGGTTGTTGGTCGCAGTACTATTTATGACAATACGTGATTTTGGTTATATGCTTCGCTTACGTATCCTGAGCGAAAAAAAACTAAGCTGGCGAAAGGTGTTCAATATAATTATGCTTTGGGAATTTACATCAGCAATAACTCCCTCGGTAGTTGGAGGTACCAGCGTAGCAGTATTTTTTATCAACAAGGAAGGCATACGATTAGGAAGAAGCACCGCAATAGTGCTACTTACTTCATTCCTTGACGAGTTGTATTTCATTATTGCTTTGCCTGCAATATTCCTTATTGCAGGAGGTCTCTCCTTGTTCTCACTAAGTCCTTCCGAAACAGCCATAATTTGGTATAAGAATCCCTTTGTAGTCTTTGCTCTGGTAGGTTACAGCATAAAATTCTTATACATACTTGCAGTAGTCTATGGGCTTTTCGTAAACCCCAGGGGTTTAAAACTGCTGCTGTTGTGGATTTTCAAACTTTCCTTTATCCGTAAGTGGAGACCACAGGCAAATGAATCTGGTTCCGAACTTATTCAGGCCTCAAATGAATTCAAGCATTGGCCGGTCAGCAACTGGATAAAGGCCTTTATGGCCACTGCAATTAGCTGGACGGCACGCTACTGGCTAGTTAATGCACTCATTGTTGCATTCTTCGGCTTCCGTTTGCTTGATCCGGAAGGACATATACTGGTCTTCGGAAAGCAGCTGGTAATATGGATAATGATGTTGGTAAGTCCCACTCCCGGAGGAAGCGGCTTTGCCGAATATGCTTTTCACGGCTTTCTGGGTTATCTTATCCCCGCTGGCACCGGAATAGCACTTGCATTTATTTGGAGACTTATAAGCTACTATTCTTACCTTCTGATTGGTGTTTTTGTAGTCCCCAGATGGATTAAAAGGCACATTATCACCAGATAAATTCGATTATTTTTGACAAATAATCGGTTTTTAGTGATAAAACAAAAGCATTTTATCTCCCCTTTACCTAATTTGCGGAATGCAAGGTATTCGTGCTGAGTATCCGGTTACAAAATCTCTTTAGTCATAATACGATTTTGGGTCTATGAAACGTTTACAGTTTCAGAAGATGTGTGTTGACAAAACTTTTACCATTTGACCGGAATGGTTTGTGTGTTAAACGTTACAGGATTAAGGGGAAATTATGGAGAAAGCTCTTAGAGGCATACTATCTAAGTTTTTTGCCGGACTTATGATTACGATTTTTATCGTATTTTTTCTTGCCTGCGGGCAAAAAAAAAGGAAATCCGACAGACAGGTTCAGGAAACTATTGTCCCTGAGCTGGTATTATATTGTGAAAACGGGGTCTCAGCTCCACTGGATTCAATATGCAAGCAATTTGAAAGAATGTACAAATGCCGTATTACAATACAAAACGGTAATATCAGAAATCTTGTAAGTATTATTGCTGATACTCAGACTGGCGATCTCTTCATTCCCGATATTAGATCAGGATTTGACATTCTAAGGGAAATACAGCCAAACATAATTGGCGATTCTTTATACATAGGCACCAACAGACTGGTTTTTGTGGTTTCTAAAGGTAACCCGGAAGGCTTCGGGGGTGATCTCACATCCATGCAAGAAGAAAAATATGCTGTCATTATTGCCAATCCAGAGACCAGCTCCCTGGGCTTTGTAACAAAACAGATACTAAGTTATGCAGGAGTTTATTCTGAAGTATTAAACAACAGTATAGCACTGTCTGTTGATAATAGAGGGATAATTAGAAGGATTTATAACGGAGAGGCAAGTCTGGGACTTGATTGGACATCAAGTTTCTTCTACAACGGTAATATCGAAAAAGTCGATACTATCAGTCTGAACATGCCTGATACAAAATACGATGTTTATGCATCTGTACTAAAAACATCAAGGTATCCCGGACTGGCTCACACTTTTATGTCAATGCTAAACTCTCCTGTTGGAACCGACATTTTCAAATCTCATGGGATATACAGAAAAAGTCAGCTTGAATTTCAAAGCAATGTAATGCCCGAAGATGATAAAAGCAGGAATTAAAACGAAACTTGCTTCAAGTAAAAGGCTATTTAAGCTTAAGTACAGGGACAGCCTATTGCCGTTCATAAAAGAACCGGTAATTAATAAGTTGTTTTGGCTTCTTGGCATTTTCCTGTTTACTATCTTCATTATTCTGTTTATAGAAAACTACTTTGACAAAAACTATACGCTCCGCTATCAGCAGATGATACGTAACCAGGAGCAGAAACAGAAACTTGACTTTATACTTAAGGAACAGCTTCTCAACACCCAGATAGCATTCACAACTTACCTTTCAGCAACACACCCGCAGCAACTATCAAATATACATTCGCAGATAGGTCTAAAGATTGACGAGTGTCTGAACATCCTTAGGATATTGGATCAAGGAGGAATGTACGAGTACCATAATTCTGCCAATCTGGCTTCAGCCGATGAAATAATCGAGCTGATTGTCTATGAAGCAGACTGGTATACAGGTACAATAAGCGAAGTAAGGCAACTCTACCCGGCGATAAGCGACCTACAGTCCCTTTCCTCCAGAATCAACGCAACAATCAAGGCCGCATCTGACAGTGCAGTAAACGTAAGGGATCAGATTAATGAGACTCTTGCCTTTTACATGAAACAAGTAGATGGGATCTTCAACAGAATCTTCGAAATAGAAAGGAAAATTTCTTTTGATATACAAAAAAATGTACTGTCAGTAAGTGAGACCAGTATTAATGTACTGAAACGATATAATCGACTTAAATACATAAGCCTGATCCTTTTTACATTTTTCGCAGGAGGTATCACCTACATTGTAATAATCCAGATTTCAAAGGTCATCCTAACCAGACAAAAAGCTGAACTCAACAGCAAAAAACTGTTGATGGCTGTCGAGCAGAGTCCGGTGGCTATAATGATTACCAACACCAGAGGGGTTACCGAATACGTTAATGAAAGCTATGTATTAAAGACTGGATATTTAAAGGAGGAGGTGATTGGTACACGTCCATATTTTTTCAGCAACAACGGTATCTATGATTTCTCTGAGATAGTGATGGCCACCATTCAAGTTGGTAATACATGGAGCGGTGAAATAGAGACTCGCAACAAAGCAGGAATGACATACTGGGAAAGGGTTCAGATCTCTCCAGTATTTAATGAAGCAAACACTATATCCAATTTCATTATTATCAGGGAAGATATCACAGAGAAACGTTTACTTACTGAGTCTCTCAACGAATCTATTGAAAACCTGAAAAATATAACCGAGAACCTGCCTGTAGGTATTATGGTCGTAGACGACAAGCAGAAAATTATTGAAATTAACCAGACAGCTGCCAAAACCATGGGTTTTGACAGCCTTGATGATGCTCGCCTTTATATAAATACCCATTCATACAGTCAGTTTTTTAAGTTAAACTCTGAAAACCACTATCACCAGATAAACTCAGGGCTGAACGTTCAAACCCGTGAGGAACAATTAACTGTTCCTGAAAACAATATTTCCCGAACAGTCCTCAAGAATATAATACCAATTAAGCTAAACAACGAATCAGTAAGGCTTGAGGCATTTATGGATATCACGGCTCAAAAGGAACTTCAACAGAAGGAAGCCGAAGCCAATAAAGCTAAATCAGAATTCCTTGCCAATATGAGTCATGAGATTCGTACCCCAATGAACGGTATTGTTGGAGCTTCCGAGCTTCTGGCAAATACTGATCTTGAGAAGGAACAACGTAACATTCTGTCGGTAATATCCAAATCATGCGACAACCTGATCTCAATCATCAATGATATACTCGACTTCTCAAAGATAGAAGCTGGTAAGATGAAGATCGAATATCAGCCTTTCAACATTAACGACACTGTAGAATACCTGCTAGATCAGATATCATTTAAGGCAAATGAAAAAGGTCTTGAGATTAATGTCGACCTTGACGAGAACATACCTTCAATCCTTATTGGTGATGAGGGACGCCTTGTTCAGGTACTCACCAATCTTTTGGGGAATTCCGTCAAATTCACAGACCAGGGTGAGGTCATTCTGTCTGTAGCTGTTGTATCTCGCAAAGGGGATGATATTAGCCTTCATTTCAAAGTTCAGGATTCTGGAATTGGAATACCTGCTGGAAAGCTAGAAAAGGTCTTTGACTCCTTCACCCAGCTTGATGGATCAACTACCAGGAAATACGGAGGAACTGGACTGGGAACAAGTATCTCAAAAATGCTGGTTGAGCTTATGCATGGCAAAATCTGGATTGAAAGTCCAAATCCGACCTATTCTTCGTCCAAAACCAACCCGGGGAGTGTCTTCCACTTCGTCCTACCCTTTAAAATAGATATTCAAACTCCTTCAATCAATTCATTCAAAGGGAGGTTCAGTGGCCTTAATGTGCTAATAGTTGATGACCACGAAACCAACACCAAGCTTTTAGGCAAGACTCTTACTATTTGGGGCATGAATGTTACTACAGCTGCAACAGTTCAGGAAGGTATCCAGTTCATGAGCAAGTACCCCAATTATCACATGCTGATAGCAGACAATCATTTGCTAAGAGAGATAGAAAACAAGTTTATTCAGGAGGTAAAGGAATTGTCACCCTCTATTAAAGCATTGCTTCTTGTAGCAAATCCAAAAACTATTACTCCTCACAATTTCAAAGGATTTGACAAGATATTACATAAGCCTGTTAAGCATTCGACTCTATTTGCTGCAACAGCAGAGCTTTTCAATATAGGGACAGAAAACCTGGAGCATAAAAGCGTCGAAATCAACACTGAAGATGATAAGACAAATATGGGCAAAAAGCACATTCTGCTCGTAGAAGACAATCCGATAAACCAGAAGATAGCTGAGAAAATGCTCCTGAAACTAGACTATCAAGTCACTATCGTTACCAACGGCAGGGAGGCAGTAGATCTGATGGACAAAAAGGGCAGTGAGTTCAACCTTATTCTGATGGATGTTCAAATGCCGGAGCTTAATGGTCTGGATGCAACTAAGGAACTTAGATCAAGAGGGTTCAGGCTTCCTGTCATTGCTATGACAGCCAATGTCCTTAAGGGAGATCGAGAAATATGCATTGAAGCCGGAATGAATGATTATATCGGGAAACCAGTACGTTTCGAGACTTTGGAAAACATACTAACCAAATGGATTAAAAAGCAGGGCTAGTAAAGCAAAAACTGTCCTGCTACTGTTACAATAACGAAAACAAGGAATACAATTTCTCTCACCCTGTCACGCTGCATTACTTCAAACCATTTCGAAACTACCAGAGCAAGTGCACTTACAGAAAGTGGCATAAGTTCCATTGAAAAGAACGGGCTCATTACCACAGCTGCATTGACAAGTATAATCCATATAAAGATCCTGAAATAACGCCTTACTATTATTTTCTGAACATTCATCTGCCTGATACATACCAGAAGGGAAACACCAGTAATCAGAATCAAAAATGCCATATATATTCTGGAGTACAAAGTATGGCTGTATTGACCAGGATTGGCAACTAAGTTCTCAACTAATATCTCATAAAAAAAAGCTCCTTTGTCAAGGAAAAGATAATAGGCAAAACTCATTGCAAATGGGAAAAGAAGTCCCATGAATGATGCAGCCACTGACCTGAATGAATGGAGTCTCAATACTCCCATTGCAAGAATATAGAGAGGGAAAAAGAAAACGCCTTTGGCATAGAATAGCGAAGCAAAACCCAGCAAGAGCCCTGCATCAAAACACTTCACTGAAGGGTTACGACGATCTACTGCTGCAAAAAGATTATCCAATCCCAAAACAAAGAACAAAACAAAAACCCACACAGGACTTAGTTTCTGCACTGAAAGAAAGGCTGAACTAAACATTGCATAAACCAACAATACAATAAGGCTTTGACGCTGTATCAACGCATACCTAGCAGCCATTCTATTAAGAAACAACCCATTAAGAAACACAAGTCCTAAAGAAGACAGGGCTGCAGTGAATGCAGAATAACCAAACAACGGATTGATAACCACATCCCAAAGCGGCATTGACGGACTATCTAATGCTGTATAGTGTGTAATATCAACTGCAAAATATCGCAACCACAACAGTGCCACACCCAGCGATGTAGCCAGCGCAGCATTTATAGAGTTATTATGCAGAGATCTAAACAACATTGTTATTTCTAATCTAGTAGGTCAAATCCAATATCTCTCCTGTAGTACTTATTCTCATAATCAATCAAGGAAGCGTTCTTGCGAGAACGCTCCGAAGCCTCACTTATACTCTCCCCGAAAGAAGTAACAGCTAGAAGACGTCCCCCAACAGTCAAAACCTTAGTACCTGACAATTCAGTCCCCGCATGGAAGACCAGGCTTCCATCCACCTTGTCAAAACCTTTTACCTCAAGACCTTTTGCAAACTGCCCTGGATAACCACCAGATACCATCACAATAGTTACTGCAGTTCGGTGATCGTACTCCGTCACAATGCCTCCCAATTTACCATCAGCTGTAGCACAAAGGAGTTCAACGAGATCATTTCTCAAACGAGGCATCACAACCTCAGTTTCTGGGTCTCCCATCCTTACATTGTATTCTATAACATAAGGCTCATCACCTACTTTAATAAGTCCAAAGAAAACAAAGCCCCTATAATAAAGTCCTTCCTTTTCTATGCCTTCAATAGTAGGTTTAATGATCCTTTCCTCAACTTTCTTCTTAAACTCTGGTGTTGCAAAAGGAACAGGAGAAACGGCTCCCATACCACCTGTATTTAGACCTTGGTCTCCCTCCCCTATCCGCTTGTAATCCTTTGCTTCGGGAAGCAAAACATAATCCTTGCCATCTGTAAGGACAAACATTGAGAGCTCAATTCCGCTAAGAAATTCCTCAATTACAACTCTGCTGCCAGCAGCCCCAAACTTACCTCCAAGGATTCTGTCAAGTTCCTCACATGCCTCATCATAATCATTTATGATAAGTACACCTTTACCTGCAGCAAGTCCATCTGCCTTCAAAACATACGGAGCAGTGAGAGACGCCATAAATAGCCTGCCCTCGGCAACATTCTCAGAAGTAACAGTAAAGTATCCGGCTGTAGGAATATTATACTTCTGCATGAATTGTTTTGCGAAATCTTTGCTACCCTCTAGTGCAGCAGCACTCGAATCTGGTCCAACAATCCTTACTCCTGACAGAGATGGTTCTGCCTTGAAATAATCAACAATCCCCTTAACAAGAGGCTCCTCCGGGCCAACAACAACAAGTTTCACATCATTCTTCAGGACAGCATCCCTGATTGCATCAAAATCCTTAGTAGAGACAAAAAGATTTTCGCCAATAGTTGCAGTTCCTGCATTTCCTGGAACAAAAAAAAGTTTGTCAGTCAATGGACTGCGCTTTAAATGCCAGCCAAATGCATGTTCACGACCTCCTGAGCCAACTATTAGAATATTCATCAGAATTCAGATTTATGTTGTCCTTATTGGTTTATTAATCACTACTCGTGCCCTAAAGCAATTTAAAAAAATAACCCTCACCTATGAGATAATCCAAAGTCCTGGGTAAGGCTTTTTCGAGCCTTGGCCAGGCCTTTAAAGAGTCATGAAAAACTATCACAGAACCAGGCCTTACAAATTTAACAACTCGGTTGAAAATATCTTCAGCATCCAGGTCCTTCCTGTAATCTTCAGTAATAAGATCCCACATCACTACCTTCTCAAACTTTTTCTTTAAGCGAAGAAGGTACCATGGGTAGAGTTGTCCATGAGGAGGCCTGAAAAACTTTGAATCGATATGTTCCTGAGCCCTATCAATATCCTTGAAGTACTCCTCTTTGCACATTGAAAAAGCCTTGGAATGGGAAAAGGTATGGTTCCCGGTTTTCATGCCATACCTTGCATGCATGGCATATACTTCAGGATACTTTTCTACATTTTCTCCCACACAGAAAAAAGTCGCTTTAACATCCCTGCTACCTAAAATTTCCAAAACAGCAGGTGTCACTTCAGGTATGGGACCGTCATCGAAGGTTAAGTAAACACATTTCCTGCTTTTATCTCCACGCCATGTGACCCCCGGAAACAGGATCCTAAGCCACCACGGCGGTCTGATCTTAATCTTGTTCACCTATTTATGCAAAAATGACAACCCACTAAAAACTGACTCATATCCTAAGCCTAGCTCACTCTTTAAATCTTCCCTGTTATATTTCTCAAGCATATCGATGATGTTTGCATAAATTGCCAGGCCTAACTGAAAATCATCTGAATCATTTACCTTGAAAGATCTTCCTAAAGCTGCAAAGAACCTAAGCTCTTGGATATTCTCTTCGGAAAGTTCCTTAATAACCTGATCCCCTTTTTCAAACTCTCCAGCTTTGTAATAGTTTTCTGAGATAAACAATGAAAAGAAATTATGAGGTACTCTGTCATGGGGCATAATTGCTACAATCATGTCAAGCACTTCAACAGCCTTTGCAGTATCACCCTCAATTAAGAGTGCACTTGCAAGTCTTGTCATATTATTACGCAGATTCAACCCCATCCTTCTGTGATTTTCATCCAGGTATACCCTTGGATCATCCCATCCAGTGAATATATACTTGTTCATCACATTGTCATACATCTTTTGAGTATCGACCCTTCCATACTGTCCGTCGCCTGCCTGAGCGTCAATTGGAACAATCTGATAACCGAATCCTTCAAGCTGGAAGTATCTTTCAAGCCCTACATAGTTGTCACTGCCAACAGTAACCGCATAGTAAATCGGCCTATTAAAGTCGTTTGTAGCAAGCATATCAAGAACCATAACCTCGTTCTTGAGTATTCTTTCCTTGTCAATAGTAATATTTATCTCAGACTTTACCTGATGTGCATATCTACTACTTACCATACCATTCTCTATAACCTTCGCAGAGTCTACCTTGAGTGAAAATTTGTTGGATGGGAAATGTTCCACCAACCCATAGTTGGGAATGTTTTTGGTACGAGGATCATCGCTTGCCAGGAACTTGAGTGCCTCTTTTAGGTCGGCATAGCCCTGAACTCTTTCAAATAGATAAACAACATCCCTCTTACCCAATATATACTGTTTCCTTTCCATAGAGATAGGCAGAGGCTTCGACTCATATGAAGGACGCTTCATCTGGTCAATATACCAGTCAGTTTGCAAGTAACTAAGATTACAAACCCTTACATCAGTCCTTACTCCTTCAACTTCCTGAGCATACCACAGAGGAAATGTATCATTATCCCCATTAGTAAATATCACACCGTTTTCTCCAACAGTATTTAGATAATTGTATGCAAAGTCACGGGATATTGTACGTCGTGACCTGTCATGATCATCCCAGTTTTCTGCTGCCATAATACCGGGAACTATAAGGGAGGTAACTGATACTGCAGATGCAGCCAACACACCTGATATTTTGCTTTTCTTCAATAGCTCAACAAGCTGAAGTACCCCAAGTCCAATCCAGATTGAGAATGCATAAAATGAACCTGCATAAGCATAATCCCTTTCACGTGGCTGAAGTGGAGTCTGGTTCAGATAAAGAACAATAGCAAGACCGGTAAAAAAGAACAGTAACATTATAACAGAGAAGTCCCTCTTGCCTTTGGTCCCAGCACCATACTGATAAAACAAGCCTATCAGACCCAATAGCAAGGGAAGCATATAGTACTTATTACGTCCTGGATTATTCTTGTATGAATCAGGCAATAAATCCTGATCCCCATAAAGGAAATTATCTATAAAAGGAATTCCCGATATCCAGTTTCCCTTATGAATCTCGCCATGGCCCTGAATATCATTTTGTCTGCCCGAGAAATTCCACATAAAGTACCTTAAGTACATATGTCCTACTTGATAGCTCATAAAAAACCTAAGGTTCTCGCCAAAAGTGGGCAATTCAACCGACTCTCTCCTTCCATTGCTGCCAACAACCGAGATATTTCTGCCCTTAACCCTTCCCCAGGCCTTATACTCACTTATATGTGAAGGCTCACTGCTATACATACGGGGAAATAGTGTAGTAGTAAGGTCATTATACTTGTAGTCTGGCCTATAATCTACTATCTCATACTTATCCTTGCCTTTTACATAGATCGGTTTCCCCTTGTCATTTCTCAATGCATCCCAGTCAATAGGGGAACTGTAGTACTGTCCTGAAACCAGAGGCCTGTTACCGTATTGTTCCCTGTTGAGGTAGCTCATTAATGAAAAGACATCCTCAGGTGAATTCTGATCCATTGTAGGATTTGAAAGAGATCTTATCACTATTGTAGCATATGAAGAATAGCCCAACAGAATTACGGCAAACGCTGTAATTATTGTATTTGCAATAGGATAATCCCTTATATATGTAATATAGATTCCAAATACTACTGCCCCAATAAGGATTATAGCAAACACCGCAACACCACTGTTGAAAGGAAGCCCTAAACCGTTTACAAACAAAAGTTCAAACTTGGAGGCAAGACTTACTATCATAGGAATAACGCCATAAAGCACTACTAAAAGAATTACAAATGATAAAAGAAGTGCCTTGAAGGAACCTTTAAGAGAAACATCGTACTTTTTAAAATAATAAACCATTACAATTGCAGGAATTGTCAACAGGTTCAATAAGTGAACACCAATAGACAGTCCCATCAGATATGCAATCAGTATAAGCCAGCGGTTGGAATGAGGCTCATCTGCGACATTCTCCCACTTTAGAATACACCAGAAAACCACAGCTGTAAACAATGAGGAAAGAGCATAAACTTCACCCTCTACTGCTGAAAACCAGAAGGTATCAGAAAATGTATAAACCATGGCACCGACAAAGCCTGCACCAATTACAGCAATAATCCTCCATGATTCGGCATTCTCAACTCCATCAATAAATAACTTACGGGCAAGATGTGTAATAGTCCAGAAAAGGAACATGATTGTAAATGCACTAGCCAGAGCGGACATAATATTGATTGTAAGCGCAACCTTGGATGGATCACCTGCAAACAATGTAAAGAAACGACCCAAAAGCATAAAAAAAGGCGCTCCCGGAGGGTGTCCGACAAGCAACTTATATGCTGAAGATATAAACTCACCGCAATCCCAGAAACTGGTAGTAGGTTCAATGGTCAGGATGTAAACAACTGCCGAAACCAGAAAGGCAAGCCACCCAAAAATATTATTAAAGCGATTATAATGCTGCATAACTGAACGTTTACAAATTCGATAAACTAAAACTGCATGTTTGCCAAAAATACAATAATCTTGTAAAAGATTAGGGTTATCGGATAATGAATAAGCCTTCCACAGTAAATATCATTCGTGATTAGCCTAAACCGAAACTAATTTTCAGGCTGTATCACAATCAGATAAAACAAAATTAGGCTGATGAAAGCATTTTTAGTAGAGTTTTTTTTGAAAGATATAGTAAAACCATCTATATTTGCATCGCTTTTGACAAAACAAAGGCGAAGTAATTGTCCTGTGGTGTAATGGTAGCACAGATGGTTTTGGTCCATCTAGTCAGGGTTCAAATCCTTGCGGGACAACAAAGAGGCTGACTCAGCAGAGTCAGCCTCTTTTTTATACTGTTTCAATTTGAAATACACCTAGTTTTGGATCCCTGTTTGGCCTACACCAAAAAACTCACATTTCACTTAGCAGCCTATCGAATATTTTAAAGGCATCCCTTGAATCCCAACGGGCAGCTCCTGTCTTATACATGACAAGACGGCCACCTTTACTAATAAGTATTGTTGTAGGGATAGTTGTTGTTATGAGGGCTTCAGGGATCTCGCCAGCAGTTGTAAACACAGGGAAGTTGTAAGAGTTCTTTTCTAAATACCTTGCTGCATTTTCAAGCGATTCTGTAGAAATAAAAATGAAGTTAACGGAGTCTTTATAATTGTCGTATAGATTACTAATTGAGGGCATCTCGGCTATGCAGGGTGGACACCAACTTGCCCAATAGTTAATAAATACAGGTTTCCCACGAAAATCTGACAATTGCACAATTCTCCCTTCACTATCCCGCAAATGCATTTCCCAATCTTCTTTACCAAGAATAACTGTATTTGATGACTCCCGGGGAGCTAACAAGGTTTGCCTTACAACAAAGGATGATATACTTTTTCTGCTCTGTGGGATAAGCATTCCCACAATAAGCACAAGAAAAAGGAAATCGAACAGGATACTCCACCAACGTTTCCTCTTTCTGTATTTGTTCCATCGTTCTTTTAATATGCCCTTTTTCATCTTACTCAGCTTTGAAAATTACTAACCATCTGGGCAAAGACAAGGATCTGAATCTCTCTCCCGATGTAGTTTCTATCGCAGCACCGACCCTTTTGTAACTCTCCAGCCCTGCGACCTTTTCCCAAAATTGTTCCACGTCAATCAGCATTATATGTGAGCTTCCGGATGGAAGTGTAAGAGGGAAGTAGTCGTTTCGGATGACGAAATTCCTTACAGCAGATCCCCTCTTAAAAAACACATAAGGGGCATTAAAGGTTTTACTTTGGGGAGTATTGTTGTAAAACGAGATCCTTATCAGTAGACGTCCTGTCTTGCGACTCCTACGCAAAGAGGCTTTGAAATGCACCACCTGCGGCATAAGGTAAGCGAACCAACCCTTTTTAAAACCGAATTTTACAAACAGAATCAGGGCCATTGCAAGCAGCAAAATCCTGATAAAGGAACTGTCGTCAGAATGCTCTGCGGACTTTTTATATCTCTCAACTTCCTCAAGGCTAAGAGGCTGATACCTGTCCCCCTCAGTTACTGAGTTACCGGCAACCTCCCTCGCCTCATTTTCTGTTTCGGTGTTAAAAACCCGATTACATAGGACCAAAAAAAACAGGCTTAGGAACAGGACAAACACAAAATTCCTGTTCTTATGCCAGTACTCCATTGCTCTGCTCATATCGCAAGATTAATTGTATACTGCTGCCAAGTGCTAGTATTCAGGCAACAAACTTAATGCGGATCAAAAGTACATTTCTTTTTCAGTTCTCAAACCCGGTCTGATTCAATATTTTTAACTCAAATTAGAGAAGGCCCTCCTTAAAACAATGTAACTTTGCACTATGTGGTTGACTATTTTAATAATTGTAGCAGTCGGGATACTCGTCTATGCTAGGAGTAGGATCTCAGCATTATCAAAGGAAGGCAGCGCAGAGGCCACTCCTGTAAATGCGGCCGATGACAGCGAGGGTTGTTGCGGTGCACATGAGGTATGCGATAAGGATAGTCTGCTTGCCACATCTGCGGCGATAGTTTACTATGATGATGAGGAGTTGGACAAGTATGCCGGGGTAAGACCTGAAGACTACCAGAAAGAACAGATCGACGAATTCAAGGGAATACTATACACAATGCGCGATGAGGAAGTGGCAGGCTGGCTGCGCAGCTTACAATTGCGCAACATAAACCTCCCGTATGAAGTACGTGAAGAAGCTCTTATGATAGTTGCAGATATCAGGGATATCATAAGAGGAGACAGGCAAATGGCAGGAGCCTGAGGCTCTGCCACTTATCCGTATGATCAGGGATGCACAAAGGTCCCGATTTTTTCTCCAGAAAGTACCTTCTTAAGATTTCCCTTTACATCCATATTAAATACCAGCACCGGCAAATTGTTCTCGTTGCACATTGCTGTAGCAGTAAGATCCATTATCTTAAGACCCCTTGTATATACCTCGTCGAATGATATCTTGTCAAATCTTGTCGCAGTAGGATCTTTTTCTGGATCCGCAGTATATACACCGTCCACCCTGGTTCCTTTAAGCATTACTTCAGCTTCAATCTCGATGCCTCTAAGAGCTGAACCAGTATCTGTAGTAAAATATGGATTGCCGGTACCTCCGGCCAGAATTACAACCTCGCCTGCGTTGAGAGCCTCCATGGCTCTGGGTTTGGAATAATACTCACCAACTGGTTCCATACGAATGGCAGTCAGGACACGAGCCTTTGTCCCAAGTGCATTCAATGCAGAAGCCAGAGCCAATGCATTAATCACTGTGGCCAACATACCCATCTGATCGCCCTTGTAACGGTCAAAGCCCTTGGAGGCTCCACTAAGGCCCCTGAATATATTGCCACCACCTATTACTATTCCAATTTCAACTCCCATTGCGGCAATTTCCGCCACCTGTTCAGCATAGTCGTTCAGGCGTTGGGCATCGATCCCGTAGCCTTGTTTACCCATTAGCGATTCGCCGCTCAACTTCAACAGTATCCTTTTATATTGCATGATAAACTTTTATAATTAGCAACTAATTTTCAAAAATAGGCCGTTTTTCGGAGATAAAGTATTCCTTAAGGAATTTTGTTACATGTAACTTGACCTCTAAACCATAGAATTGTGCCGGCATCAATCAAAAAAAAGAGGTTGCCCTTCGGGGCAACCTCTTTTATATCAATATCTTGTTGAAATTAGTTATTCAGAGAATAACGCTTAAATTCAGTTACTGTAAGTTCTTTGTCAGCCTTTTGTACATATTCACGTACGCTGATCTTTCCGTCTTTTACAAAGATTTGTTCAAGTAGAGTGCTTTCCTTAAAGAACTTGCTGAGACGACCAAGAGCGATCTTTTCGACCATTTCTTCTGGCTTACCTTCAAGACGAGTTTGTTCCTTGGCAATTTCAAGTTCCTTATCAATAACTGACTGAGGTACTGAGTCACGATCCACAGATACTGGATTCATGGCAGCAACCTGCATAGCTACGTCACGACCAACCTGAATTTCTACACCTCCTTTGTTAAACCCAACTAGAGTAGCGAGTTTGTTACCTGGGTGAATATAAGCTACAACACTCTCAGCCTTGATAACATCATAGTAAGGCAATTCAAGCTTTTCGCCGATAACACCAATTTGATGTGTGATAACATCCTTAACAGCAATACCATCCAGTGAGAGGCCTAATACATCTTCAACAGTAGTAACGTTGCTGTTAAGTGCCAGATCAAGGATCGATTGTGTCAGAGCAATAAAGCTTTCATTCTTTGCAACAAAGTCAGTTTCGCAATTTAAAACCAAAATTGCACCCTTCTTTCCGTCAGCAGTTACCTTCCCAAGGACTACACCTTCAGAAGCTTCGCGGTCTGAACGTTTGTTGGCAATTGCCTGTCCTTTTTTGCGAATGATGTCGATCGCTGCATCGAAATCGCCGTTGGCTTCGGTGAGGGCATTCTTGCAGTCCATCATACCTGCGCCGGTCATTTTCCTAAGTTTGCTTACGTCTGCTGCTGTAATAGCCATAATATCTCCTTTTTAAAGATGATAAGTTTGGGGAAATGACTCCCCAAACTTTTATTTTAAGTAGTTAGTAGAATCCCAAAGAGTTTATTCCTGAACTTCGGCATCAATATCATTAGCCTTATCTGCGGCTTCAACTTCTACAGCCTCATCAGCCTCTTCATCTTCCTTGCGACCTTTCACTCTGGCTTTAGATTCACCTTTTCTACCTCCCTTAGAGTTCTTATCCTTTGCAGGAGCTTCATTTTCCTTGTCAGCTTTGCGTTCGGTAAGACCTTCCTTGATGGCATCAACCATTGCGCCAATGATCAGTTCGATAGAGTTTGACGCATCATCATTAGCAGGGATTACGAAGTCAACGTTGCCTGGATCCGAGTTAGTATCAACCATTGCGAAAACAGGGATACCCAAACGAATAGCCTCTTTAACAGCAATGTGTTCCTTCATAACATCCACTACAAACATTGCAGCAGGAAGTCTGTTAAGGTCGGCAATACTACCAAGGTTCTTTTCCAGCTTAGCACGTTGACGTGAGATTTGCAGCTTTTCCCTTTTTGAAAGGCTAGTCCAGCTTGTATCAGTCATCATTCTGTCGATTGAAGTCATCTTCTTGACAGCCTTACGTATAGTTGGAAAGTTGGTAAGCATACCACCTGGCCAACGTTCAACAACGTAAGGCATATTGACAGAACCAACTTTATTGGCTATAATTTCCTTAGCCTGCTTTTTTGTGGCTACGAACAAAATTTTGCGTCCCGATTTTGCAATTTGTTTTAACGCTGCGCCAGCTTCATCAATTTTTGCAGCTGTCTTGTGCAGGTCAATAATATGGATACCGTTGCGCTCCATGAAGATGTACGGAGCCATTGCGGGGTTCCACTTTCTGGTAAGGTGGCCGAAATGTACTCCGGCATCAAGTAATTCTTGAAATCCAATTTTTGGCATTGTTCTTTAATTAAGTCGTTTACATTCTTTTTTGTCAGGCAACCGATAAGTAGTTCCATGTAAGAAATCTCACCGGTTTAGATACTAAACGCACCTGTGCCGTATTATCTCTTGCTGAACTGGAATCTCTTACGAGCCTTCGGACGACCCGGCTTCTTCCTTTCAACCACTCTTGAATCGCGGGTAAGAAAACCTTTAGCGCGAAGAGATGGCTTAACCTCGGCATTGATCTTTACAAGTGCACGTGCAATAGCTAAACGAAGAGCTTCGGCCTGACCCTTGATACCGCCTCCATCAAGGTTTGCCTTGATATCGTAATTACCAGCTACACCAAGTAGTTCCAAAGGTTGTTTAACTATATACTGCAGGGTCTTTTCTGGAAAATACTCTTCCAGTCCACGTTTGTTTATGCTTACTTGTCCCTTGCCTTCACTCAGATAAATGCGGGCTACGGCAGTTTTTCTTCTTCCAATGGCATTAATTACTTCCATAACAATCATTTAATAGCGTTCAAATCAATAGCCCTTGGTTGCTGAGCCTCATGCTTATGCTCAGGGCCGGAATAAATAAACAAATTAGACAAAACCTTCCTGCCCAATGTACCCTTGGGCAACATTCCCTTTACAGTGCGCAGAACTAATTGTTCCGGACTCTTAGCAAAAAGCATAGCAGGAGTTACTTCCCTTTGTCCACCAGGATAACCGCTATGATAGAAAAATACTCTATCGCTCCATTTTTTGCCTGTCAGTTTTACCTTATCGGCATTAATAATGATAACGTTGTCGCCACAATCCAGGTTGGGCGTATAATTGGGCTTATGTTTCCCTCTCAGGATAATAGCCACCTTTGTTCCGAGTCTGCCAAGTACCTGGTCAGTCGCATCAACTACAAGCCATTCCTTTTGAATACTTGCCTTTGTTGCAGATTCGGTCTTAAAACTTAAGGTATCCACTTTCTCTTTACAATTTTAGATTCGACCTACAAATAATTAAAACAATTGCAATTAGTGTAAACCATATCTCCCACCCCGCACAACAGTCGGGCACTGCTGTTCGAGCCGGTGTAAAACTCCTGAGATACAGTCCACTTACACTTGTGTATGGATAATAATCGGCCGCAAAATTAGCACTATTTTTTGTAACTACCAATGCATTAAGCAATAAATTGATAAACCAAATCCAAATAGTTATGCATTGCCCATCATGTCAATACACCCCAAATATGATCTTCAGATACTTGCTTAAAACTATTTTAGGGCCGTTACAATGCGAAGCTTATATGTAAACCCCAGCCATAGTCAAATTGACTACTTTTTGTGTCGTAATAAGAATCCATCAAAAATGAAAAAACAACTCTTTCAGTCACATATCGGCTCCACATCAACTGAGACCTAAGCATTTCCCGATTACTAAAATCAAGGCCAATTTTATAGTCTGATACGGAATTAAACATAGGGTTCCCCTGAGATGACAAAAAATCTTTCCCACGCCAGTATGCAACAAGAAGTTCTAGTGAACCTGCTCCAAGATTCACACCTCCAAAAAAGCCATTGCCCTTGTTTATTCCGAAGTTGTTCTCTTCTTTAATGTCTTTATATGCAAGATAGTGAGCAAACAACTCCAGGTAATCTAACTTTCCATTTAAGGTCCTGCCAGCCTCAAGGCCGGCGAGCAGATTGATAATGCTCGCACCTTTTTCTGAGAAATTACTTATCTGACCTCCCCTGTGAAAAACCGTCATTTGAAAAGGGACATCAAGAGTCCAACCACTTTCACTTTTCAACAAAGTCGGCCTTAGGTTTACCCCAGCCGTAAAAATTTCCGGTATAGTATCCCCCTTTCTAATAAACTGATCCCAGCTTATCCATGCACTTCCCTTAAAAACGTCTCCCAGGTAGCGCAACTGAAAACCATTATTTACAGGTGATCTGTAATTATCTTCCTTATACATAAGAATGTCAGACAGGTCATAATCTGCATTGGCATCTATTCCACCCATTGTTAGCTCCAACATCTCGCTAAACTTTATGGTTGCTGCCAATACGGGATAAAACTCTGCATCCTCATCCATGCCGTAATACTTCAAAATATTAAAACCGGCTTTAAGACTAAAGTGCTCAGACAGATTGTACTTTGCATAGGGCTCAACATAATGCCCGGGCATTGTATAGCCTTCCACTATATCGCCGAAATACTCATTGTTTATAAAAAACATAGATCCATTGAGCCCCCAGTGAAGTTTTCCAATATCATTCTTATCTCTGCCGGGAGCCAAAGGATGCCACAGATCAGACCATGCCAGAATATCAGAGGCAGAAAAGGCAAGGGCCAGAATTATTGTCAGTATTCCTTTCATTTATTCGTAAGGCTTTTGATAATCTTTCTTGTCGATTACCGTTTCAGTCCGAACCGATCAACTGCAAGCTTGTATATAAGTTCAGTTGCCTTCTCAATTCCAAATTCTGAAGTATTAATACACAGGTTATAAGCCGAAGCATGTCCCCACTCCTTGTTGCTAAAATAGTTGTAATAGGATCTTCTCTTTTTGTCAGATCTGACTACCCACTCCCTGGCCTTCTGTTCATTAATATCTTTATACTCCGACATCCTTTTAATCCTGTCTGGCAAATAAGCCGTCACAAAAACACTTAACACACCCGGATGATCACTTAGAACATAATCTGCACAACGTCCCAAAAAAATAGCCGACTCCTTCTCTGCAATTTTCCTGATAACACTGCTCTGAATCTGAAACAGAGATTCATTACTCAGGTAACTACCTGAGTAAATCTCATCGGTGACATTGTCATGAATTCCAAACCAGCTGCCAAAAATACTAAAGCTGGCTTTTTCATCAAATTTCTCAAAAAATTCTCTGCTAAGTCCGCTTTCTCTGGAAGCAATGTTAAGCAGGTTCTTGTCATAGACCTTGTACCCAAGCATCTCCGAAAGACGCGCGGCAATGAGTCTTCCTCCGCTGCCTGGTTGGCGACCTATAGTAATAATATTTGTTGACATGGTATATTCATTATGTTCAAGTCTTAACTGCTACTCACTAATCTACGGTACTGAATGATAAGTAATGTAAGTGCAACACAAAATGACATAAGGTCAGCTGTTCTCATACTGTACCACACACCATTGACGCCGTATAAATCAGGAAGGATGATCATCAATGGGAGCAGGAACAATACCTGACGCGTAAGCGACAGGAATATTGCAGGTCCTGACTTTCCGATACTCTGAAATAGGTTGGATACAACCATCTGAACACTGACAAGGGGGAAAAAGGTCATCACTATAATCAGTCCTGAGGAAGCCAGCCCTATCAGCTCTTCATCATTTGTAAACAACTCGGCAATCTGTGTTGGGAAAGTTTTCCCTACAATATAGCCAAGAGCCAAAACACAGAATGCCAGTAAAAGAGTTTTTCCAAAGGCACTCTTCACCCTTTCAATGTTACCCGCACCATAGTTGTACCCAACAATAGGCTGCATTCCCTGGTTAAGTCCCATGACGATCATGGCAAAGAGCATTACCAAACGGTTAATAATACCATAGGCTCCAATAGCCATATCACCACCATTAGCAGCCAACTGTCTGTTGACAAAGATTACAACAAGTGAGGCTGCAGCATTCATCAGAAACGGAGAAAGTCCAATCACAAGGGAATTTTTAACAATCTTCTTTTTCAGGCGGAACGTATCTCTCTGGAGGTGAATAAACTCTCTCTTATCACTGAAAATCGCTATCTGCCATAAAAGCATAAGCACCTGCGAAATAACAGTTGCCAGTGCCGCTCCTCTTATACCCCACTTAAAAACAAAGATAAAAAGCGCTGTAAGGCCTATATTAATAATCACTGAGCAGATAGTGGTAAACATTGATATCTTTGGCTTACCTGTTGCCCTTAATAAGGCATTTAGGCCAAGAAACATGTGCGTGAATATATTACCCAGTGAAATTATCACCATGTAGTCGCGGGCAAAGGGTAGAGAAGCATCGCTGGCCCCAAAGAAGTGCAGGATGGGATTCATAAAAATAAGAATCACCACGGTATAGGCTAAGCCAATTATCAGGTTTAGAACAAATACATTTCCCAGAATGCTATTGGCCGATTCATAATCTCTCTGCCCAAGACGCAGCGACATAAGAGTGGAGGCACCTACCCCAACTAGAGAACCAAATGCAGCGCCAAGATTCATCAGAGGAAAGGTTACTGCTAGTCCGGCAATAGCCAAAGCACCTACACCCTGACCAATAAAAATACTACCCGTAATATTGTACAGTGATGTGGAAGTCATCGCGATCACCGAAGGTACAGCATACTGGATAAGCAAGGGCCAGATATTCTTTGAGCCCAGCTCAACAGGACTGGAATTATTTGACATATAAACAGACTTACTGTTTAGTGCTTCAGCAAAAATAGAATAAATAACACGTTTTAATACTGAATGCAAATATCACTAAAATATTTCCTCATGGGACAATTATTTCAAAACAAGCGGCATACGCCAGAGTAAAATATTCCTGCATAAAGAAAAAAATCCCCGGCAGCAATAGCTGCCGGGGAATCATCAGTATTGGTGTTACAGCAAAATCAATCTTTGATCTTTGCTACAAGATATTCGCGATTAAGACGGGCAATATTGGCAATTGAAACACCCTTGGGGCATTCTACTTCGCAGGCACCAGTGTTAGTACAGTTACCAAAGCCAAGTTCGTCCATACGAGCAACCATAGCTTTAGCCCTTCTTGCCGCTTCTACTTTACCCTGAGGCAGCAATGCAAGTTGGCTTACCTTTGCAGAAACAAAGAGCATGGCTGAACCATTCTTACAAGCGGCTACACAGGCACCGCAACCGATGCAAGATGCTGCATCCATAGCTTCGTCAGCTGCGTCCTTTGGAATCGGTATTGCGTTTGCATCAGGCACACCTCCGGTACTAACAGAAACATAACCGCCAGCCATGATGATCTTATCAAAAGCAGAACGGTCTACGATAAGATCCTTAATTACCGGGAATGCAGCTGAACGCCATGGCTCAATAGTGATCACATCACCGTCCTTAAACTTACGCATGTGAAGCTGGCAGGTTGTAACACCATCATCAGGTCCATGCGGGTGACCATTAATGTATAGTGAACACATACCGCAGATACCTTCGCGGCAGTCGTGGTCAAATGCTACGGGTTCTTTTCCTTCATTGATAAGCTGTTCATTCAGGATGTCCATCATTTCAAGGAAGGAGCTGTCTGTTGAGACGTTTGACAACTTAAAGGTTTCAAAACGCCCTTTCTCGCGGGAGTTTTTTTGCTTCCAAACTTTAAGTGTAATATTTATCATTTTTTCCATAATCGATACTCCAGTTAAAATTGAACTTGCTTACCTACTATTTGTAGTTACGTTGAGCCACCTTGATCTCTTCATACTTAAGTTCCTCCCTGTGCATTTCAGGTTCTTGGTTGTCACCCTTAAATTCCCAGCATGCTACATAGGCGTACTTATCATCATGTCTCAAAGCCTCACCTTCTTCAGTTTGATGCTCTTCACGGAAGTGACCTCCGCAGGACTCTTCGCGCTGCAGTGCATCCAAAGCCATCAACTCACCAATTTCAATAAAATCAGCCAGGCGGTTGGCTTTTTCAAGTTCAATGTTCATACCTTCATCTGATCCGGGGATTCTAACGTTTGTCCAAAACTCCTTCTTGATCTCTTTGATTCTCTCAACAGCTTTCTTAAGTCCGTCAGCGTTGCGGGCCATACCTACGAAATCCCACATTACAAGACCCAGCTCCTTGTGAATGCTGTCAACTGAACGCTTACCATTTACAGAAAGTAGTTTTGTAAGTCTTTCAGAAGATTCCCTTTCTGCTTCGACAAACTCTTTCTCATTAGTTGTCATACGCGGAGTACGGATTTGATCTGCCAGGTAATTTTGTACTGTATAAGGCAATACAAAGTATCCGTCAGCCAGACCCTGCATCAAGGCTGATGCTCCAAGGCGGTTAGCACCGTGGTCAGAGAAGTTGGCCTCTCCTGCGCAGAACAGACCAGGTATAGATGTTTGCAATTCATAGTCAACCCAGATACCACCCATGGTATAGTGAATAGCAGGATAAATCATCATTGGGGTTTCATATGGATTGTCGTCAACAATCTTTTCATACATCTGGAAGAGGTTACCATATCTTGCACGAATGGCGTCAATACCCAAACGCTCGATAGATTCTTTGAAGTCAAGGTACACAGCAAGTCCTGTGGCACCCACTCCGTAACCTGCATCACAACGTTCTTTGGCTGCACGGGACGCAACGTCACGGGGAACAAGGTTACCGAATGCAGGATAACGGCGTTCCAGGTAGTAGTCACGATCTTCTTCAGCTATCTGAGTTGGTTTCAATTTACCGGCACGTATTGCTTCAGCGTCTTCCTTCTTCTTGGGTACCCAGATACGTCCGTCATTACGAAGTGACTCAGACATAAGGGTAAGCTTGCTTTGGAACTCACCATGTACCGGAATACATGTGGGGTGAATCTGAGCATAGCATGGATTTGCAAACGCAGCTCCTTTCTGATATGCACGAAGAGCAGCAGAACCGTTTGAACCCATTGCATTTGTTGATAGAAAGAAAGCATTACCGTAACCACCGGTAGCCAGTACTACTGCGTGACCAAAATGACGTTGCAGCTTTCCTGTAACAAGGTCTCGAGTAATAATACCTCTGGCCCTACCGTCAACGACCACAATGTTGACTAGTTCGTTACGGGTATAAAGTGTTACTTTTTTAAGCTCTACCTGTCTCATCAAAGCCTGGTAAGCACCCAGCAGAAGCTGCTGACCTGTCTGTCCCTTTGCATAGAAGGTACGGCTTACCTGAGCACCACCAAATGAACGGTTGTCAAGCAGACCTCCATATTCACGGGCAAAAGGTACACCTTGTGCAACACATTGGTCAATAATTGAATTACTTACTTCAGCAAGGCGATAAACGTTTGCTTCACGGGCACGATAATCACCACCTTTGATTGTATCGTAGAAAAGTCTCCTTACAGAGTCTCCGTCATTGGGATAGTTCTTTGCAGCGTTGATACCACCCTGAGCAGCAATTGAGTGAGCGCGGCGTGGTGAATCCTGAATTGTAAAAGCCTTTACATTGAATCCCATTTCTGCAAATGAAGCTGCAGCAGAAGCCCCAGCCAGTCCGGTACCTACTACAATGATATCCAGCTTTCTCTTGTTTGCAGGATTAACAAGTTTTTGACCGGCTTTATAATTTGTCCATTTCAGAGCCAAAGGCCCTTCAGGTATTTTAGCATCTAACTTTACCATAATCAGCGAAGATTAAAAATTAGCTTAATAGAACAAGTATTGAAGAAGCGCTATAGCTGAGAAGCCCAAGCCGACTACCCAAGAATAAATATAGCCGAGAACGGTAAGGCGCTTGCGCCATATCATATTGCTCATACCAATGGTTTGGAAAGCTGACCAGAATCCATGTGAAAGGTGCAAAGCCAAACCAATTCCTGCAACAATGTAAATAACGACTATCCACAGGTAACCAAAAGCACTATTGACCAATGCATAGGCATTCTCAACCTCAGTTTGTACACCTCCGATATTCACGGTAACATGCTCCAGAAGTGGATCACCAGTCAACTTCATCTTAACCCAGAAGTTAGCAAGGTGAAGAACCAAAAAAGCAAGAATGGTAATACCAAGAACCAACATGTTCTTTGATGCCCAGGTCACATCTACTGTTTTGTTGCCAGAAGCATAACGAACGTTACCTCTTGCCCTACGGTTATCAAGCGTAAGCACCACAGCCCAGATAATATGGATTACAAAGCCAATACCAAGTACCGGTTCAACAATCTTGATCAAAGGATTTGTAGCCATAAAATGGGCAGCAGCGTTATATGCCTCCCCGCCGTCGGGAACCAAAAGCATAGCATTCACTGTTAGGTGAATCAAAAGAAACATCATTAGAAAAAGCCCAGAGATACTCATCACAAGCTTCTTCCCAATGGAAGACTTAAGAAAACTGCTCATAAAGTATTTGTTTTTAAATTATTCCAATTATTTAAATGGGATTATACTTTAGCAAACTCAGCATAATTGGCATTTCCGTGCAAATGTAGCTTCTAACAATACTATTTAAAAATAATATAAAGAAAAAGTTCTCTATTTATAAATGGTCTAATTTGCACACGAGTACTGGTCTAAGAAATTGCTACAAGTTAGCCATTTTTAACCAACAAAACCAAAGCAAAAAACAACCTTTTAAAGATATAGCCCTCGACATAAAGTTGCAAGAAGTTTCCGACCCGAAAGAATCAGAGAAAAAAAGTATCTACAACAAAATGCGATGGGCATCGTTCTAATTTATAAACAGAAAGACTTTATATTATGACACTAAGACTAATTTCAACTATTTCTTTTCTTGTGTTGGCGGGGACTCTATTTAGCCAGTCAGTTGACAAAGGTCTGATACTTACAGAGATCAACAATGCCAGGGCCAAAGGCTGCAAGTGCGGTGATGAGAGATTTAAGGCTGTCCCTGCCCTCGTCTGGGATGAAAAGCTTGAGCAAGCAGCCAGACTGCATGCTGAGGATATGATGAAAGAAGACTTTTTCAGCCACATTGGCTCAAACGGATCAAATCCTTCGGAAAGGGTTACAAATGCAGGATTCGAGTGGCGTATGGCAGGCGAGAATATTGCAAAGGGCAAGATGAACGAAGTTGAAGTCATTCAAGGTTGGCTGAATAGTCCAAACCATTGTAAGAACATTATGGACCCGGGATTTACTCATGTGGCTGTTGCACTCAGCAGTGACGGGCTTTACTGGGTGCAGGTCTTTGGTACACCTATTGATGGCCCAGTGACATACCTGAAGTTCAATTGACACCTCGACAAGCTCGCTAACCTATGACTGAGCCCTGAGCCAATAGAAGGGGCCAACACATTGGTGCTTCGACAGGCTTAGGTCCCCATTATGGCACTGAGCTTGTCGATGGGTCAGATTCAGTTGATCAACTTTATCCCTTCCACAGTGATGTAGGTCCATACTGCATAGCGAGCAGCCTTACCGGCTAGCATCCAAATAGCAGTATTGAAGAAATTTGCTCTCATCAAACCAAGTGCTATTGCAATCGGGTCACCTATCCCTGGTAGCCAGGTAAAAAGAGCTATCCACCCCTCCTTTCCCAATATCTTTTTCTGTACCTTTTCTATCTTCTCCTTTTTAACCCGGAAGTATTTCTCAATCCATTCAAGCTTACCTAGTCTTCCAAGCCAGTATGATGAAAGTCCTCCCATCCAGTTGCCTGCAGTGGCACATATTAGTGTAAGAACAGGATTGAAACCTGCAGCAAGCATAGCAATAAGGAACACTTCAGAACTTAAGGGAATAACAGTTGCAGCAGCAAAGGATGCCAAAAAAAGTGCAAAATACCCAAGTTCCCATTCCATATTATGAAGCAATATTTCTATTTCAAATATATACGCAAACTCTGAAAAAAAACAGGAGAAGCGCCATAAAGCCACCTCTCCTGTAGTAGCCTCACCAGGACTCGAACCTGAATCTGAAGTTTAGGAAACTTCCGTTCTATCCCTTGAACTATGAGGCCGTAAATTCCGCCGCAAAAATATTAAAAATCCCCTTACTTGAAAACTATTCAGTCTTTTTTTTCACTCTACAGGCAGCCCAGTATGTCAACTGCCTTGTCAAGTTCTTCGTTAGGTCTTGCAAAATTGACTCTGATCAAATTGCGTTTTTGCTTGTCGTGGAAAAAAGCACTGTAAGGAGCCACAGCTACACCATATTGCTCTAACAGCATATTTGCAAAATCAATGTCTCTTTCTGCTGACACCTGAGAATAATCCAGTAGCACAAAACAACCGGCCAGTGATGGCAGAGCATCGAAGCGGGTCCTCTCGGTTATAGCATTTACAAAATACTCCCTTTTCTTCCTGTAATAGGTTGCCAGTTCGGCTATTCTGCTCCTATCAGGTACCATATGGGTCATCGCCTTTTGAAGGGGAGCAAAATGTGCGCCATCAGAGAAATGCAACACCTTGCGTATCTTTTTCATCATCTCGGCAGGAGCGGCACAAAAGCCGGCCTGCACCATCAAACCCATTCCGATATTAAGTGAACTCATTACTATTCCACACTCGGCAAGTTTGGGAAACATCGCAATGCTCTGGTGCATAGCAGTATCGTAAATCAGATCCTTGTAGGTTTCGTCGCTGACTACAATAATGCGGGTCCCATTTATAAGCCTTTGAAGCCTAAGCATATCAAGTTCCGACATTAGCATCCCACTAGGACTATGTGGAGTATTAATAAGTATCATCCTTGTATTGGAGTTGACGGCCAAAGTCAACTCGTCCCAGTCGATATGGGAATCTGGATCCTTGAGAGTTACATACACTGGCTTAGCCCTGCAAAGCTGAATAATTGGTAAATAGTATTCCGCTGCAGGTTCAAAAAGAATAACCTCATCATCCTCTCCAAGGAAAGCAAGCATGCAGGCAAGAAGCGCCTGAGTCTGACCATGAGTTATTGTAATCTCTTCAGTAGGATCATAGACCCTTTCATAATTTGACCTCAGGTGCATGGCGATCTGCTCCCTCAACTCTGGCAGCCCATACGGAGAAATAAGAGTCCTGAAACTGTTATCATCAAGTTCCCTGAACAGTTCAGCAGAAGGCTGATAAGGCCCATCAGTAAGGTAACTCCCTGCAAGGTCTATACCCCCGATCTTTCTTGCCTTTTCACTCAATGATACTACAAATCCGAAATCTCCCTGAAATAGTCTCTGAATACTCATGCCCAATATCATTAGCGTTTACTAGTACAATATATCCTCAATTTTTATAATACAGTGTTAAAGTTCAAAACCTTTGTCATTAACAAAACACTGATAGCTTCATTATTCCTGCTGTTGGTCAAAGAAGTCCTAAACTGGTGGTAAAACAGGCATTTTTAGCCTGCGAAGTCAAACAAAAAGCTCGTTCAATACAGAAAGAGACCTTAGCTTCCCAAGTCCGGGTTGATGAAGTTCATAGAACCGGATCACGGCATCAAGAAGCCTTCTTCTAATATCCAGTCTGGCAGCAATATCCGCCAGACCATCGCTGTCAAGATTCAGAATCCTGTGCAATTCATAGCTCAATTGATCATCCAGATAATGAATATGCGCAGGTTCTCGGCTCACATAGCAACCTTCATTCAAATCAAACCACTTATAATCGTCATCGTAATTATTATGTGGTTGAAAACCTAGGAAGCTGGCCAATCTTAATAAAAACCAGATATGAAAGTTCTCTGCTCCTTTACAATTTGAATCAAGGAGAGTCACTGCCTCTTCAACAAATTCAAACATAGGAAGATTTGGCCCCTCACTACGCAACACCCTTGCCAATACCTCAGTAAGCAGGAAAGCCTGTGCCCGCAACTTTTGCGAAAAGGGAATGTTTACAAGAGCCCTGCTTAGTTTGAACTCACTGATCCGCTGTATCTCCTTCCCTTTACGATCATACACCTCCATTTCAAGCAAATTCAGCGGCTGCATAAGGATAATTTTGTCCTTACGGGACTTACCAAATGCCCCATTGACCATGTAACTTTGCATTCCAAGTTCGGATGTAAAAACATGAACAATGGCACTACTTTCTCCGTATCGCGTGTGTGTAAGAACTACCCCCTTGGTTTTAAGCATCATCCGCCTTGCTGTTTTGCATTGTGGAAATATATAAAATATCAAGCCTATTATTCAATTATATTTGGAGAGAAAAAGTGAAAGCTCTATATTTGCCACGCAAAAAATCACCAGCATTGCCCAGATGGCGGAATTGGTAGACGCGCTGGTCTCAAACACCAGTGATAGCAATATCGTGCCGGTTCGACCCCGGCTCTGGGTACAAAGCCAAGACAAAGCCTCCTGATTATCAGGAGGCTTTGTTGCTTTTTTAGTAATCCCCAAACAAATACTTACGTATTTTGTCTTACTAGTTAGGCAACTCCCAGTTCAGGGTAAATAGTAACAAGCATGATAACCAAAAATTCCACTCCAATTATACCATTCACAAGTGCTATAAAGCCTGCTGGCAAGACCGTAAAGGAAAGTTATCCGGTATTGAACCTCAGTTGCGCGTCATGTGCAGCAAGAAGTGAGAAGCTTATCCGAAGCACTGAAGGAGTAGTAGATTCATCGGTCAATTTCGCAACATCCACACTTACAGTCGTGTACGACCCGGTCAAAACAGGACCTGAAGTGTTTAAGCAAAAACTTGTTGGGGCAGGCTATGACCTGGTTATAACAACAGAAGAGGACAAAACTACTGACCCGGAAGACCTGGCCAGAAAGAAATATCTGGAATTAAGAAACAGGTCAGTTGCAGCACTTGTACTATCATCACCTGTTGTAGTGATAGGGATGTTCTTTATGCACATGCCCTATGCCAACTTGTTGATGTTCCTTTTTGCCTCTCCCGTCGTGTTGTGGTTTGGAAGATCCTTCTTTGTCAATGCCTTGAGTCTTGCACGCCAGCGCACTTCTAATATGGACACTCTGGTTGCCCTCAGCACCGGCATTGCTTACATATTCAGTGTGTTCAACATGCTATACCCGCAGTTTTGGACCTCACGCGGTCTTGAATCCCATGTTTATTTTGAAGCTGCTGCCGTTATCATAGCTTTTATCCTGCTTGGCAGAACACTTGAGGAAAGAGCAAAAGGCAGTGCATCATCTGCTATCAAAAAACTTATGGGGTTGAGACCTGACACTGTTACTGTAGAAGATTCGGAAGGCGGGGAGAAGGAAATTAACATAGATGCCATAATGCCAGGTCAGATAGTGGTTGTAAAACCGGGAGCCAGAATACCAGTTGACGGTCAAGTAACTTCAGGTCACTCCTATGTTGACGAAAGCATGTTAAGCGGTGAACCTGTTCCTGTATTGAAATCTACCGGAGATGCTGTATTTGCAGGAACTATCAATCAAAAAGGCAGCTTCCGTTTCAAGGCACTTAAAGTCGGCAGGGACACAACACTTGCCAGAATAGTAAAAGCGGTCGAAGAGGCTCAGGGCTCCAAAGCCCCGGTCCAAAAGCTGGTTGACAAAGTAGCTTCTGTGTTCGTTCCTGTAGTTATGAGCATATCAATCATTACATTCATTGTATGGATGCTTTCAGGTGCAGACAATGCCGTCATCCACGGCCTACTATCAGCCATCACAGTGCTTGTAATAGCCTGTCCATGTGCACTAGGGCTTGCCACGCCTACTGCAATAATGGCCGGAGTGGGAAGAGGCGCTGAAAAAGGCATACTTATCAGGGACGCTGAGAGTCTTCAACTTGCCCAAAAGGTAGATACTTTGGTGTTCGACAAAACCGGAACACTGACTGAGGGGAAGCCAGTAGTAAGTGACTCCTACTGGCTTAGGGACGAGGAAGAAGCAAGGCAGATACTCTATAATATTGAAAGGGCGTCGGAGCATCCTCTTGCAGATGCTGTAGTTGACCACCTTGGACAATATGAAAAGATCACGCTTACATCATTCGAGAGTCATACAGGAAAGGGAGCTAAAGCTGTATTTGGAGAAAGATCATACATGATCGGGAACAAAAGGCTTATGTTAGAAAGCGGTATAGCACTAGGCAAAACGCTTGAGCTTCGTGCTGAGGAGTGGAGCAAAGAGATGAAGACAGTCGTCTATTTCTCAGACAATGCTGAAGCCATAGCAATATTTGCAATTGCCGACACCCTTAAACCAAGCTCAGCTGCAGCAGTTAAGGAGCTCCAGGATTTGGGTATCGAAGTCTTTATGATAACAGGAGACAACAAAGAGACGGCTGAAGCAATAGCAAAGCAAACAGGAATCAGACGCTACACTGCCGAGGCTCTCCCCGAAGACAAGGCAGAATTCGTGAAGCAGTTGCAAAAGGAAGGAAGAATTGTAGCAATGGCCGGCGACGGCATTAACGACACATCTGCCCTGGCAACTGCTGACGTAAGTATAGCAATGGGTGGAGGAAGTGATATAGCCTTGGATGTTGCAAAAATGACTATAGTATCATCCGATTTAAAAAAGATACCGAAAGCTATCAGACTCTCAAAGAAAACAGTAAGGACAATAAAGCAGAACCTATTCTGGGCCTTTATTTACAACCTGATAGGAATACCAGTTGCTGCAGGAATCCTTTATCCTGTGAGCGGCTTTTTGCTTAACCCCATGCTGGCTGGCGCCGCAATGGCACTTAGCAGTGTGTGCGTGGTAACCAACAGTCTTCGCCTTAAATGGCAAAGCTAATACTTTACCTGTCATTGACTTTGTTAATAACTCGTTGAAACATTTTCTAAAAAAAGAGTAAACCGAACTGCGATTTAAATATATTAGCAGTTAATTAGAATGATTAACATTTCTCAATCGTATTCCGGTTGATTTATCAGGATGAGTACCTTGTCAAATAACCGCTGGTTCAGAACACTTAGGGCATTAATAAACCGACATTTGGGACCCTCGTCTTTGCCGGGTGAGGGGATCAATTACTGGCGTGACCGTATTTTTCACTATTTCTCGCTTGCAGTAATCTTTTTTGGTATAGTACTTTATCTATACTACGGCTTTAACTTTCTCCTTGCCGGACAATACAACTACCTTGTATTTTTAACAGCAGTCTTCATCACTTCCATGCTTGTCCTGGGAGTTGGAGCAATACCTATCAAATTCAAAATTGGATGGGTGCTCTTCATGTTATACCTCTCAGGGACTTTCCTCCTTTTCATAGGTCCTCATACTAATATCGGTATGCTTTTCCTCCTTGCATGCTCTGTATTGGCAGTTACGCTTTCAGGAGCCCTCACTGGGACCTGGTATACATTGATGCACTTTCTGACCTTGGTAGCAGCAGGAATATACTGGCATTCAGGAACCATAGCACATACTGACCCCCCGGATATCTCTCTCCATACCTATATCAACATATCCATCCTGTTCATGATGCTGAACATAGTCAGTCTGGCTCCACTGATGTCACTATTAAACGGACTTATGTTCAGCATTAAGAAAGAACACAGATATCAGCGTATCCTGCGCAGGGAGCAGGAAGATCTTGTCCTTGCAAGACAAAAAGCAGAAGAGTCTGACCGTCTAAAATCCGCCTTCCTTTCGAATATGTCCCATGAGATACGGACTCCAATGAATGCAATACTTGGTTTTTCTAACCTGCTTGCAAACAAAAATGTAAGCAATGAAGAGAAGCTGGGTTTTATCGATCTCATCCGTCACAATGCAAACAACCTTATGGCATTGGTAGACGACATCATTGAAATCTCCAAGATCGAAAGTGGGCAATTCGAACTACATAATTGCCACTGTCGACTAAACCTCTTGATGCAGGAGATAAAGGATATGTTTGAAGAAGAGCTGGTGCGCAGAGGCAATAAATCTGTTAAGATTTACCTAAGGGAAGGCGTATCTGATAGCAAACTCCAGATCCTCACAGACGGTGAAAGGCTCAAAAAAGTACTTATCAATCTGATGAGTAATGCAGTCAAATTTACTGATAAAGGATACATCGAATTCGGCTACGAACTAAATAACAAACATGAACTGCAGTTTCATGTCACCGATACAGGTATAGGCCTTCCGGAAGGAGTGGGTGATCAGATCTTCAAACGTTTTTACAAGTGTAGTAACAACGAAGATAAGTTATACGGAGGTACCGGGATAGGTCTGACAATTGCAAGGCATTTAGTGCGTTTTATGGGTGGAGAAATCTGGGTTGCACCCAAAACGGCTACAGGTACTACATTCTGCTTTACTATTCCCTTCCAGAAAATCATCTCTCCTGCTGTCGAGAAGATCCAAATGTGGCCTTCAGGTTCTATCAACTGGAAAGACAAGGTATTCCTCATAGCTGAAGACGAAGAAGACAATTATAAATATCTTGAAGTAGTGCTTTCGCTATTTAATGCCAGCATAATAAGGGCTCGTAATGGACATGAAGCAGTTGAAGCAGTCAAACGCAATAAGAATATAGACCTTATCCTGATGGACATAAAAATGCCCCTGATGGACGGTTATACTGCGACACAGCAGATCAAGAAGTATGCCCCCGACATTCCGATTATAGCACAAACAGCCTATGCAAGCCTGGAAGAAAAGGCAAAAGCGATGCAGGCGGGTTGCAACAAATACATTACAAAACCTATAAGCTATAAAGATCTTGTAACACTTATCCAGCGATACGCAGCTTCTGATAAAGAGGAAATCTCAAGGACGGAATCCCAGACCTTCTAAATTGCTATTGTCCAAAGCCAAGTCCAATCACCGAAATATCATCAAAGACGGCATGAAGGTTGACATGCTTTATAATGTAGTTTTTGACTTCATTGATATTCTCTGAAATACCGTGAGGATTTGAAATAATCTTTTCAACAGACATCAGTCCTGAAGTAATTCTGTCATCCCTTTCAAGTTCAATTAGTCCATCAGTAAAGGCAAGTAATTTCGCATTTCTAGGAATTCTCACCTTTCCAACTTCTACAGTAGGGATTGCATCAAGCATACCCATTCCTATACAACCCTTATCAAGACTTAGTAGAGTCCCCTTCTTGGGGTCATACAACAAGGGAGGAAGGTGTCCGGCATTCACATAAGTAAGTTGACGTGTAAACTTGTTGTACTTGCCAATAAAGAGGGTGATAAACTTCTCATTATTAGCACTATCATTGACCCTCTTATTAAGAAGATGTATAAGTTTTTTAAAACTGATTCTTGAAGTATAGAGTGAGTGTATCAGAGCCTGGAAGTTAGACATCAAAAGGGCTGCAGAGATTCCCTTGCCTGATACATCAGCCAGACAAAACCCCAATGTATTGCGGGAAAGTTTTATAAAGTCGTAATAGTCCCCTCCTACACCCAAATGAGGCTGATAAATTGTTTGGATAGTTACCCCCTTAAAACTAGGCAGATCCGAAGGTCCCGGTATCAATTGATTCTGTATGCGGGATGCAAGCTCAAGCTCCTTTTTCATAGCCTGTTGCTCAAGCACTGCATTGTGCATCCTCTTGTTCTCTATAAAAACAATAATAAGGTTGGAAATAATTTGTATCAGTTTCAGGTGCTTAATAGTGGGACTAATGCCCTGTACATCCTCATCCACATCTCCTATAAGCACATAGCCGATAGCCCGGTAACGGTGAAACAAAGGTATAACCGCATCAAATCCTTTTAGATTATCAGGCGGCGAAAGGGTGATATTCTCAATTCCCTGATATTTGAGAAGATCCCTTTCAACATTTATAGAAGTCAGCTCATCAGAAGACACCCCCGAACTAAGCAAGTTCCTCCACTCTCCGTCCGAATTAGTGTAAACCAGTACCTTCCCCACATCAAGCTCTTCACGCAAAAGTATTTCAAACTCCGACAAAAGATCTTCAATACTGTGATCTTCATTGATAGTTTGCGCAAGATCCAGAAGTATGTTCAACCGGTCCCTGTAAAGCTTTATTCTCCTCTTTCTGGTTTGTGTAATCATTGGCAACTCTCAATAATTGAAGCAATACCTAAATTTACAAATCTTTAGATTAGTAAAGCAAACATTTACAAAAACAATTATAACAACAGGGGGGATTTAATGTTTGTAATATAAAAAAGGTTTGGCTCAAAAGCCAAACCTTTATTTCCTACTCGCGCAATATTTTTACTTTGGAGATATCTCAGAGCTTATTCCTTTGCTCTTTCAACATAGGAACGTTCTTTGGTATCCACCTTTATCTTTTCTCCCATTTCAATAAAAAGAGGAACCATAATTACAGCACCAGTATCAATAGTAGCTTGTTTCAGCGAACTTGTTGAGGAAGTATCGCCACGTACACCTGGTTCGGTATAGGTTACCTCATACACGATAAACTGAGGTAGGTTGACCATTAGGGGAGTATCTGTATCAACATGATAAACAAGAGTAACTTCCTGTCCTTCACGAAGCAGGTCGGTGGATTCGACAAGTGTCTCTTCAAGACAAAGTTGTTCAAAGGTCTCGCTGTTCATAAAATGGTAGCCAACATCATCCTTGTACAGGAACTGATGAGGACGATGCTCTACGCGGGCTTCGTTAACCTTTACTCCAGCCGAAAATGTGTTTTCCAAAATCTTTCCTGTAGAAATATGTCTCATCCTGGTCCTAACAAAAGCCGGTCCTTTGCCGGGTTTAACATGCTGAAACTGAACAATGCTGTACAGTTGCCCGTTAAACTCTATACACATTCCATTTCTAAAATCTGCTGTTGTTGCCATATAAATGAATCTTATTTTTTTCGGCCGTAAAAATACTATAATTCATTTAATATCCACATTTATTTCACAAGCTTAATACACTGCCTTTCACCAATTAGTCGGATACAGACAACATAAATGCCTCCGGGCAAGCCTCCTGTATATATCCTGTCTCCTTCTGCTAGCCCAGCTTTAACTGTCCGACCCATAGAATCAAAAATCTCAAACGAAACAGGTTGAAGGACATCAGTTTCCAGGTACAGCCAGTCACCTGAGAGATTATAAACAAGCCATCTATTCGCTGTATTTTTTCTCTCTGTCCAGGTAAGTTCAGTAAATACAGCCTCCACAAGTTCAGACTGATCTACAAAAGGATTTCTATTACCTTGCAGCATACCTAGATAATTATTTCTGAGAATCTCTTTTTGACTTACAGGATCATCCCTATGCCATTTTACCAGAAGGCTAAGAGCAGCCTTATTAAGTCCGGACTGGTTTTCCTTACTAAATGATTCCGGAAGTAGGCCCAAATTACACCAAACTGGAATTAGGTGGCTATACCTTGTCAAGGCATAAAACCAAGCTCTGGCCAAATCTCCCTTATATTCATCAGAAGGCTCAAGCACAGTGATATCTGACAATCCTTCCTCCTGCATCAGGCCTATCCTACATCCATTAATAGAGGCCCATTTACATACCTCTACAAATCCCAGGCTAAGGCGAGTACATCTTGCAGCAACAATCTTATCTGCCGGAAATATTAAATGGGCATCAGTGAATACAGTATCTGCATCAGATCCGTCATACCAAGCCAAAGGCCACACATGGAACATGCCATAACCTTCTCCCTCATTATAACATTCCTTGTTGCGACCGCTATCAACAACCGGGTCAAATATAAATGCAGGTTCTTTACACTCACCAGGACCTAAAATATCCCATATACTGCCATCAAAACGCAGATCTACATCTTTGAATAAATCCCAAATCTGATCCTCTGACAAGGGCCTATTTACATTAATCATACAATGAAGGCCAAAAAGCAAATCCATCCCCCGGCCTAGATCATCGCTATAGAAATCATCGGAAGACGAAACAACCCCAGTTCCCTGCACTTCAAGCAAAGTAATAGACTCACCGCAGCTATGAACAATATTACCTTTGTACACCCTGGCATTATCAGGAACAAATCGTATATAAATCCTAAGCCTGCTACATTCACTGCTTTCGAGGCGTAGAGTTGATGAGAAACCACTATTGCAATCAACCGACACCTCAAATCCATCCGGAGCCTCCACTACGACCTCATCTTCAAGTCCATCTACACTGAGATAGTAAAACTGCAAGTCGGACGACCTTCCCTTTTCCACCTGCCTGAAATCATACAACGGCCCTTCTATAATTAGGTCCGTATCATCCACCTCCAGCTTCAGATTATCTATCCGGTTATTACCATTTGAGTTTGTTGACCCATCAAGTAAAACACGAATCATAAACCCAGGATTGTTGTACATGCCATCTAGGTTAGTAAAATCTGCCCTAATAACCTGATCAGCTTCCCAGTTGTTGGCCCACTCACTAATATCAACCAGCTTCATAAAAACCCAGTCAACACCTCCATTGATGCTGTATTCAATCTGATGAGTAGTAAATCCTGTTCCAGTACGACGAACAGCATAACTTAGAGTAAGAACTCCTGACTCACACTGAGGTATGCCAACGGCAAACCACGCACCGTTATTCTCAGTCTTCGTTCCACCCTGTGGACAAAAACTCTGCCCGGCCACGGTGCCATCAGGACCATTGACCGTAGTTCCGTCATACGGCTGAGTCTTCGTAAAATTGTGGGTAAGACGGGATGAACTAGTATCATCTTCGATTTGCTCTGTCCAACCAGTTTCCGGAGCACTATTAAAACTCCAGAAAGCAAGTGTTCGGGTCTGTCCTTCGAATGTAGCAAGGATTAAACACAGACACATTAATACGAACTGTCGGGTAGGATTAATTGCGTTCATAACGATAAGGTTAGGCAAGTGGGAATTTAACTCATTATTACCTACTAATCAAGACCCTAGCCCAATTAAAAAGATTTTTCCTGAAAGGGGAAAATTTCCAAACAGCAGAAATACAACAATAAAGGCTGCTTTGCAGCAGCCTTTACTAGAATATTTTCTCAAAAAGAACTAAACGGTCATGATGTCCTTTTCCTTCTTCTCGAACATTTCATCGATCTTCTTCATAAAATTGTCAGTGATCTTCTGAATCTCAGCCTCTGAATCCTTGGCTACATCCTCTGGAAGGCCATCCTTATGCATCTTCTTAATATCTTCAATAGCATCCCTACGGACATTACGAATACCAATACGAGCATCTTCGACAAGCTTCTTGACGAACTTTACAAGGTCCTTGCGGCGTTCTTCGGTCAGCGGGGGAACATTGATACGAATAAGTTCTCCGTTATTATCAGGATTCAATCCCAGATTTGCAGCCATAATGGCCTTCTCAATAGCAGATATCAACTTCTTCTCCCAAGGCTGTATTGCAATAGTGCGAGGATCAGGCGTATTAACGTTGGCTACCTGGGCAAGGGGGGTCATAGTGCCGTAATAGTCCACCATGATACCTTCAAGGATCTTGGGACTAGCTTTACCTGCCCTGACCTTGGACATCTCTTTGTCAAGATGGTCAATGG